>NZ_JBGCUM010000005.1:0-188444 GCF_054177665.1 Roseateles sp. P5_E8
CACCGAACGGCTTCGGGGTTTGGCTGTTGGCTGTTCCGGGAACCTCCCCTTCTAAACCGCCGAGAAGCGCAGAAACCCGGGGCGCGAGCGCAGCGAGCCTCAAGCTCTGACTTCGCACCCCTTTGTTTGAACGGAGCGTAGCGAAGTGAGTTGGGTGCGGCCCCGGGTTTCGAGAATCGCAGGGCACCCGGCTCCGCCGGGCGGTTTCGCAGGGGAGAGCTTTTTGCCTACTTTTTGGCGGCGCAAAAAGTAGGTCGGCCGCCGGGACGAACCCCCGGCTGGGCCTAGCCACAAAGCCAAAGCTGTTCATCGCAACCCCGACGCTCAGCGAACCTTCGCCGCCGCCTGCGCGCCAGCAAAGTCCAACGCCTTGCCCTTCACCGCAGCCGCATAAGCGTCAGCAGCATCCTTCTGCAAAAACGCACTCAACTGCCCCTTGCCATCGGCGACGAACCACGAGTTCGGCGCTAGCAGCTTGATGCGATGCACCAGGTCATGCACATACACGCCGCGTGCCTTCTTGCCCTCGCCCTCCAGCTTGCGCAGGTCCGCCAACGCACCTTCAATCGACGCGTAATGCCGCACCTTCGGCTCGCCCACCAACCAGATCCCAGCCACCCGCTGGAAATCAACAATCGGCTTGCCTGTCACGGCATCGGATGCCTTCAACCCCAGCTTGTCGTAGTTCTTCAACCTGGCCTCGTAGTCCAACCCCGAGGCCTTGAACGCTGCGCGGATGTACTGGTCGTCCACGAAGGTCTCCGCCTTCAATGGCGACTCACGCCCCATCAGCTTCAGCGTCTCGATGGACGTCGCCAGCGCCTTGCGGTACTCCGGCTTCCAGGTGTTGTCGCGCGTCTGCAGGCCGAGAGGCCCGTGGTAGAGGTAGTTCACCGCGGCCTCGATGCCGGTGACCTTCTCAATCAGCTCGCTGTACTTCTCCGGTTCGGCAGCCATCAGCCGATCCGCTTCCAGAGCAGCACGCAGGAACGCAACGACGATCTCCGGGTACTTCTTCGCGTAGTCGCCCGCCACCAGCGAGCCGTGATACGTGGGCGCATTCGCCTGCGCGCCGTCATAGATCTTGCGGGCAATGCCGCGGTGCTCGAACAGCTCCGCAAAGGGCACGAAGTCGGCATGCGCCTCGATCTTGTTGGCCTGCAGCGCGGGGCCGGCCACCTCGGGCGCCTGCGTGATGATGTTGACGTCCTTCTGCGGGTCCCAGCCCTGCGAGGCGATGGCCCGCAGCAGCATGCCGTGGGCGGTGGACGCGAAGGGCACGGAGATCGTGCGGCCCTTCAACTCGGACAGCGACGTGAGGGTCGACTGCTTCGGGACCACGATGCCGTTGCCGCTGCCCAGCGTGCTGCCGGAGAGCACGGTCAGGAACAGGCTCTGCTTGCCGGCCTTCAGGAAGGCCGCGCCATTGTTGGAGCCGGGAAAGTCGGCCATGGAGCCGATGTCCAGCTTGTCGGCGACCATCTCGTTGGTCAGCGGCGCGCCGGAGGTGAAGTTCTTCCATTGGATGTCGTAGGTGACACCCTTGTATTTGCCGTCCTTGGGCAGGTACTTCTCCAGCAGCTTGAGTTCGCGGATCAACAGGCCGCCGGTGGCGCAGTTGATCGTCGTGTCCTGCGTGCCGATGGCGACGCGGATGGTCTCGGCATGGGCGCCGGCAGCCAGCGCAAGAGACAGGGCGAGGAGAGTCAGCTTCTTCATGTCAGTTCAACGGAGGAGGTAGGGGATCTCGACGTGGACCGCGCCGGTGGGGCAGTCCTTCTCGCAAGGCATGCAGTACCAGCACTCGTCGAACTTCATGTAGGCCGTGCCCTTGCTGAGATCGATGGCCAGCACGTCGAGCGGGCAGACGTCCACGCAGACGGTGCAGCCCTTGTGGGCGATGCACTTGTCGGCGTCGACGGTGACGGGCACCTGGCTGGGCGTCAACGCCTGCGGGCGGATGGGGGTGGTCATGGCGGTAGTCATGGGCTGATCCTTCAGGCGGGCACGGGTTCAGCGGGAATGCGCAGCCGTGCGTAGGCCGAGCTGTCGGCCTGAGCGATGGGCACGATGTAGGGCTCGATGGCACGCTTGAAGCAGGCCATGCGGCCATCGGCGTCCTTGTGCAGTTGCGCGTGGACGAACCAGTCCGCGTCGTTGCGTTCCGGGTAGTCGACCCGCGCGTGGTACAGGCCCCAGCGGCTCTCCGTGCGGAACAGCGACGCGCGTGCGGCCATCTCCGCGCAGTCGCGGATGAAGTGCACTTCCATCGCCCGCATCAGCTCGTGCGGGTCGCGGGCCTGCAGCTGGTCGAGGTCCTCGCGGATGCCCTCGAAGCGCTCCAGGCCGATCTCCATCTTCTTGGTGACCTTGGGCGGCTGCAGGTAGTCGTTGACCATGCGGCGCAGCTTGAATTCGACCTGGCTGGGCGGCAGGCCGTTTTGCCTCAGCAGGGGCGATTGCACGCGGGCGCGCTCGGCCTCGACCTGGCCGGCGTCGACCGGCGCGAAGTCGTTCGCCGCGCAGTACGCCGCGCTGCTCTCGCCGGCGAGCTTGCCGTAGACGAAGGCGCCCAGCATGTAGTTGTGCGGCACGCTCGCCATGTCGCCGGCGGCATGCAGCCCGGCCACCGTGGTTTGCGCATGCTCGTTGACCCACACGCCCGAGGCTGAGTGGCCGCTGCACAGGCCGATCTCGGAGATGTGCATCTCCACCATGCGCTCTCGGTAGTCCGTGCCGCGGCCGGCGTGGAAGCGGCCGCGGCTGGGCCGCTCGTTGGTGTGCAGGATGGTCTCGATTTCCTGGATCGTTTCTTCGGCGAGGTGGTCCAGCTTCAGGAACACCGGGCCGTTGCCGCCCTGCAGCTCGCGGTAGAACTCCCACATCATCTGGCCCGACCAGTAGTCGCACTCGATGAAGCGCTGGCCCTGGGCGTTGGTTGTGTAGCCGCCGAAGGGGCCGGTCACGTAGGCGCAGGCGGGGCCGTTGTAGTCCTTGATCAGCGGGTTGATCTGGAAGCACTCGATGCCCGACAGCTCCGCCCCCGCGTGATAGGCCATGGAATAGCCGTCGCCCGCGTTGGTCGGGTTCTCGTAGGTGCCGAAGAGATAGCCGCTGGCCGGCAGACCGAGGCGCCCGGCGGCGCCGCAGCTCAGCACGACGGACTTGGCGCGGATGACGTGGAAGTCGGCCGTGCGGCAGTCGAAGGCCATCGCGCCTGCAATGCGGCCCTCGTGCGTCAAGAGGCGCGTGGCGACGAGGCGGTTGGTGACCTCGACCCGCGTGCGCTTGAGCTGGCGGTAGAGCACCTTCTTGATGTCGTGGCCTTCCGGCATCGGCAGCACATAACTGCCCATGTGGTGGACCTTCTTGACCGCGTAGTCACCGGTCTCGTCCTTCTCGAACTTGACGCCCCAGCGGTCCAGCTCCTCGACCATCGCATGGCTGTTGGCGGCGTAGGCCATGACGGCCTTCTGGTTGACGATCCCATCGTTGGCCACGGTGATCTCGCGCACGTACTGCTCGGGCGTGGCGTGGCCGGGCAGCACGGCGTTGTTCAGGCCGTCCATGCCCATGCTGATGGCGCCGCTGCGCTTGACGTTGGCCTTCTCCAGCAGCAGCACGCGAAGCTGAGGGTTGGCCTGCTTGGCCTTGACGGCCGCCATCGGGCCGGCGGTGCCGCCGCCGATGACGAGGACGTCGACTTCGGTTTCTATGAGGTTCATGTCAGACGAGATCGGATGAGGGGCTGCGTTGCAGGCGCAGCCGGTACTGGAAGTTGTCGGCGCGGCAGTACAGGTGCTCGTAGTCGAGCGGCCGGCCGTCGCGGCCGTGGGTGAGGCGTTCGATGTGCAGCAGCGGCGCGCCGGGCTCGACGCCCAGCAGCGCGGCCTGGTCGGCGCTGGCCAGCCGGGCGTCCATGACCAGGTCGGCATGGCCGAGCGGCGCGGCGCAGTCGGCTTCCAGGATGCCGAAGATGTCGCGCACGGCGAGGTCCTCGCGGGCGACGCGCTGGCCGAGTGCGAGCGGCAGCCAGGTCAGGTCCAGCGACACAGGCTGCGCGCCGACGTGGCGTACGCGGTGGATCTCGGTGACGAGGTCGCCTGCGCTGAGCTGCAGGCGCTGGGCGACTTCCTCGGTTGCGGGCACCGTGGCCACGGACAGCAGGCGGTTGTAGGTGTCGTGGCCCAGCGCACCCATGGCTTCGGCGAAGCCCTGCAGCCGGCCCAGTTCCTGGAAGGGCTTGGGCGCAGACACGAAGCTGCCCTTGCCCGCCACCTTGAAGATGACGCGCTCCTTCTGCAGATCGCTCAAGGCCTGGCGCACGGTGATGCGGCTGACGCCATACAGGCCCATCAGCTCGCTCTCGGACGGCAGGCGGTCATGCGGCTGCCAGGCACCGCTGACGATGCGGGCCCGGATGTCCTCGCGGATGCGGCTGTACAGCCGTACGGCGGCGGGGCCGTGGTGCAGTGCTGCGTCAGCGAAGGCGAGGGAGTTCATCGGATGCGAGCGGGGCCTGACCTGTCATGTCAGGTGCTCTCATCGCAAGCGCTGTGCCGGCTGTCCCCAGGGCCT
This sequence comes from Roseateles sp. P5_E8, assembly GCF_054177665.1. Lineage (NCBI taxonomy): Bacteria > Pseudomonadati > Pseudomonadota > Betaproteobacteria > Burkholderiales > Sphaerotilaceae > Roseateles > Roseateles sp. P5_E8. Next base: position 4,579 of record NZ_JBGCUM010000005.1, read on the forward strand.
CAGAACGAGGCCGTTTCTCCTATGAAAACGGGCTCGGTGGGCCTGTCACCACACCACTTGCAAGTGCTGTTCATCCGTCAACAGTCTGCTGAGAATTCAACAGTGAACTGTTGAGTTTCAAACATCATCAAGCGTCATCCAGGCGCTCGAACTCCGCGATCACCTGGGCGCCGAACAGCAGCAGCGTGGCCGCAATCTCCAGGCTCAGCAGCACTGCGATGGCCGTCGTCAGCGAGCCGTAGACGGTGCCGATCTGCGACAGCGTGCCGAAGTACCAGACCAGCACATGCCGCGACACCTCCCACAGCAGTGCCGCCGCGAGCGCGCCGATCAGCGCCAGCGGCAGCGACGGCCGCCCGCCCGGCATGACCATGTAGACCGACGCAAGCACGAACACCTCGCCAGCGAAGCCGAGCAGGTAGAGCATGACGCCCGACACGCCGTGCAGCGACCACGAGTAGCCGAGGAACTCCACCTCGCGCTGCCCCAGCGCCTGGAAGCTGCCTGCCACCAGCGTCACCAGCAGCAGGCCGACGCTCAAGGACAGGATGTAGAGGTAGGGGATGAGCGCCGAGATCAGCGCGTGGCGTGGCTTGAGCTTGCGGCGGTGGTGGAAGATGCCCTGCATGGCGCTCTCCAGCACCGAGAACGCCAATGAACTGAAGAACAGCATGCTGACGAGCAGCACCCAGCCCATCACGTCGCGGTGGGCTAGAAAACGCGCCAGCTCGGCCACCACGGCGGCGGACTGCCCCGGCATCAGCCACTCCAGGTAGCGGCCCACCGTCGCCAGCAGTTGCGCCTGGTCCACCCAGTGCGACAGGGCGATCACGCTCAGGATCAGCAGCGGCACGATGGACAGCAGCGCGTAATAGGCGACTGCGCCGGCCAGCAGCAGGCCCTGATTGGCGCGGAAGGCTTTCAGCGTATGCCACACAAAGCCCCAGGGGTCATGCAGCAGCCGGGCGATCTGGCGTGAGAACTGGCGGAGGAAGAGGCGCATGGCAGCAGCGTCGAGACCCTGGCGGCAGTGGTCTGTCGGCCGCCGCACCTGTGCGCTGTCGGCGTGCGCTGACAGCCGGCCATGCGAGCGCGGCGGTACGCTCGTGCATGGACCTCTCGCCTGTCAATCCCTTGCCCGACGCCCCTGCCGAGGCGTTGCTCAGCCCGCCCACCAGTGAGCCGCTGCGTCCGCACATGCCGATCTCCGTGCGCAGCACCGCGCTTGCCGTGCTGGCGCTTCTGGCCGTGGTGTACACGCTGCACTGGGCCAGCGCAGTGATCGTGCCGGTGCTGCTGGGCGTGATGCTGAGCCACGCGCTCGCGCCGCTGACTGACCGCCTGGAGCGCCTGCGGTTGCCGCGCGCCCTGGCGGCGGCGCTGCTGCTGCTGGGTCTGGTGGGCAGCATGGGATGGACGGTCTATTCGCTGGCTGACGACGCCAGCAAGCTCATGGAATCACTGCCCGTAGCCGCAGCCAAGGTGCGCGCCGCCGTGGCGGCCAACCGCCCCGGCAGCACTGGCGCGCTGGCGCAAGTGCAGAAGGCGGCCACGCACCTGGAACAGGCCGCCGACGCCGGGGGGCCACCTTTGGCAGGCCCGCGCGGCGCCACGCGCGTGGTCATCGAGCGCCCGCGCTTCAACCTGCATGACTACCTCTGGACCGGCACGCTGGGCCTGCTGGCCTCGCTGGGCCAAGCGGTCGTGGTGGTGTTCATCGCCTTCTTCCTGCTCGCGTCCGGCAACCATTTCCGGCGCAAGCTGGTGCACCTCGCCGGCCCGACCTTCGCCAAGCGCCGACTGACGGTCCAGACGCTGGACGAGATCGGCGCGCAGGTGCAGCGCTATCTGGTGGTGCAGGTGATCACCAGTGCGGCGGTGGGCCTGACCATCTGGCTGACCTTCTCGCTGGTCGGCATGGAGCATGCTGCCGTCTGGGGCGCCACGGCCTTCGTGCTGGACTTCATCCCCTACGTCGGCGCCACGGTGCTCACAGTCAGCTCGGGCCTGTTGAGCTTCGTCCAGTTCGGTACCGTCGACATGGTGCTGCTGGTGGCCGGCATCTCACTGGGCGTGCACACGCTGTCCGGCAACCTGTTGATGCCCTGGCTCAGCAGCCGCAGCAGCCGCATGAACGCGGTCACCGTGTTCATCGGCGTGCTGGCCTTCGGCTGGCTGTGGGGCCTGTGGGGTTTGCTGCTGGGCGTGCCCATCCTGGCCAGCGTGAAGGCGGTGTGCGACCGCGTGGACGAACTCAAACCCATCGGTGAGCTGATGGGCACCTGAGCCGGGCGGGCTGGACAATCCCGGCGATGCCCGACTGGTTCTCCCCCGCCCAACTCTTCGGCTACGCCGCCTTCGTGCTCGGCGTCGCCTGCTTCCTGCAGACCGACGACCGCCGCTTCAAGTGGTTCATGACCGGCGAGTGCCTTGCCTACGTCATCCACTTTGCGCTGCTGGGCAACCCGACGGCGGTGGCGAGTTCGCTGCTGTCCATGCTGCGCTCGGTGCTGTCCCTGCACACGCGCTCGGTGTGGGTGGCGGTGCTGATGGTGTCGGCCAACATCGGCTTCGGCTTGGGCCTGGCTGAGAAGCCCAGCGACTGGCTGCCGCTGACCGCCTCCTGCCTGGGCACCATCGCCCTGTTCACGCTGACCGGCGTGCCCATGCGGCTGCTGATGCTCTGCGGCACGGGGCTGTGGATCGCCAACAACGTCATCGCCGGCTCCATCGGCGGCACGGCGCTGGAGGTGGTGGTGGCGGCGGTGAACCTCGTGACCATCGCCCGCATGCTCAGGAACAGGGCACCACAGCCCCGCTGAAACCATTGAAACAAACGGCCGGCTCCGTGAAGCCGGCTTGCAACCTGCGCGGCAGACCATGGCGGTCTCGGCAGGTGCATCGATGCGCCGCCTCCAGATTCAGCAGGAGACTCCCATGGACATCCAGACGCTCGACCGCCTCACCCCCGCGACGCCCGCCACGCTGCAGCCGGCTGCCGTTGAGCCCTGCTGGCATGAGCTGCTGCGCCAGACGCTGGCGCCGGAGCACGAGGCCACGGGCCTGTCGGGGCTGGACGCCGTGCACCTGGCGCACGACGCGCTGCCGGAGCTGGACTTCGAGGACATCCGCCTGGACGCCCGCGCCTTTGGTCAGCCCACGGCCACGCCCTTCCATGTCGTCGGCCTGAACGCCGGCCACCCGGAGGCCGTCGAACTGAACCGCCGTCTGGCCCGCGCCTGCGCCCGCCGTGGCTGGGCCATGGGCCTGAGCTCGCAACACCGCCAGCCCGGCGGCCCGGCCGACCTGGCCGCTGCCGTGAGCCAGTGGCAGCGCCTGCGTGACGCCGCGCCCGAACTCCTGCTGATCGGCAGCCTCAGCCTGAGCCAGGTGGTGGCCACGCCGCTGGCGCTGCTGCGCCGGCTGATGCAGTCGGCCCAGGCCCAGGCGTTGGCCGTGCATCTCAATGCCTTGCAGGAATGCCTGCAGCCGGCCGGCGCACCGCAGTTCCGCGGCGGCCTGGCGGCCCTGCGCGCCGTGTGCGAAGGCCTGGATGTGCCCGTGCTGCTGAAGGAAACCGGTTGCGGGTTCTCGGCGCGCACGCTGGCCAAGCTGCCCGGCCTGGGCCTTGGCGCGCTGGACGTGGGCGGCCTGGGTGGCACGCATTGGGGCCGCATCGAAGGCGGCCGCGCGCCGCAGGACAGCCTGCAGGCTCAGGTGGCCAGCACGTTTGCCGGCTGGGGCGAATCGACGGTCGCCTCGGTCCGCGCGGCGCAGCGGCTGGTGCCCGAGATCGAAACCTGGGCCAGCGGCGGCGTGCGCTCGGGGCTGGACGCCGCCAAGCTGATCGCACTGGGCGCCGAGCGTGTCGGCTACGCCAGGCCCGCCATCCAGGCCGCGCTGTGGGGCGACGCCGCGCTGGACGACTGGATGGCGCAGCAGGAGCAGGAACTGCGCATGGCGCTGTTCTGCAGCGGCGCCGCGTCACCGGCCGAGCTGCGCCGGCTGCACGCCGCCAACGAGCTGAAAGACTGAATTCGGTCTATATTCGGTCCTCTGGTTTGCGGAGGCCCGCCATGAAGTTTTCCACGCAGGTCAAACCCATCAGCCATCTCAAGAGCCACGCGGCAGAAATCGTCAAGACCATTTCCGAGACCGGCGAGCCGATGCTGATCACTCAGAACGGCGAGGCCAAGCTGGTGGTCATGGACGTGGACTCCTACGAACGGCAACAGGAGACGATGGCGCTGCTCAAGCTGCTGGCCCTGGGCAAGCGAGACATGGAGCAGGGTCGCTTTCGCGATGCCGACGACGTGTTTGCCGATCTGGACGCGGCCGACGGGGCATGAGGGTCGTCTTCCTCGCTGGCGCAGAAGAAGACCTCAAGATCATTCGCCGTTACGTGGCGAAGAAGTTCGGCGTCGAGACCTGGCTGGACACGAAGGCCAAGCTCAAGGCGTCGCTCGGCACGCTCAAGACCTTTCCCCTTGGTGGCGCCGTCCCCGAGGAATTGGCAGACCTTGGCCTGGAGCAGTACCGCCAGTTGATCTCGGGCATGAACCGGATCATCTACGAGGTCACGACGGACGTTATCTACGTCCACATCGTCTGCGATGCGCGCCGCGACCTGCGCACCCTGCTCTCCCGCCGGCTTCTGCGCGCGGTCGACTGAACCTGTCGCGGCGGGCCCGCCTCAACGATTGGCGGAGTAGTTCACCGGCAGCCAGTCATAGCCCTTGCCATCGACGCGCAGCTTGCCAATGCCCGGGAATGACACGTGGGTCACGGCGACGTAATAACCGTCCTTGGCCGCAGCGGCGTAGGCCTTCTCGCGAGCAGGCGCGGCGGCCTTGGGATCGGAGTCGAAGCTCATCGTCACCGCCGGCTCTGGGAACTGCACAGCAGCGACGTGCATCAGGTCGCCCCAGAAGACGATCTTCTGGCCCTTGCTTTCGGCCACGTAATTGCTGTGGCCGGGCGTGTGGCCATAGGCCGGGAAAGCCTTGACGCCGGGGACGATCTCCACGCCAGCAGCGCTGCCCTCAAAGGGCTTGAAGCGGCCCGCGTCGGCATAGGCCTTGACGTTGGCGGCGATGGCCTTGGCACCGTCGCCCTTGGCAACCTGCTCGGGTGCCAGCCAGAAATCGGCATCGCGCTTGTCCACGCGCAGCGTCGCGTTCGGAAAGTTGGCCTTGCCGTCGGCGCCCGTGCCGCCGATGTGGTCGCCGTGCATATGGGTGATGACGATCTCGTCGACCTGTTCCGGGCTGTAGCCGGCGGCTTTCAGGTTGGCCAGCATGCGGCCCAGCGTCGGGCCGAAGAGGCCGGAGGCGCCCGTGTCCACCAGCACGATCTTGCTGCCGGTGTTGATCAGATAGGCGTTGACGGAGGTCTCCAGCGGCAGGCCGAGGTAGGCGTGCTGCAGGGCCTTGACCGTGTTGGGCGCGGGCTGTTGCAGCAGCTTGTCGACGGGCAGGTCCAGCGTGCCGTCGAAGAGGGCGGTGATTTCGAAATCGCCCAGCTGCAGGCGGTACCAGCCCGGCGCCTGGCCCTTGAGCTGCGGGCCGGCGGCAAAGGCCGGGGCCATGCAGGCCAGGGCAAGGGCAGTGGCCAGGGCGGCGGGCAGCAGGCGTTTGATCATCGTGAGTCTCCGGGGGGTGGGGAAGCGAAGCGGCGCAGCATATCGGCGGCCCGACAGCCCCGCAGCCCCCAGGGCTGTTGTCTGCGAACTGGACAGGCCGACCGCGAGTGAACGGCTGGAATCCGGACAGTGCCCGCGCCTGAAACGGCCAAAACGCGGGTCAACCCGCAAGGGTTTGCGCGGGGTTTGCCCCAAGTTGGCTCGGGCATGGCTTTTGCGCTTTGTCACCTGGCACCACAAGACCTATCAGGAGACAAGACATGCCCCGACGCCTACCGGCGCTTTTCCGCATCCAGCCGCTGCATTTCGCCATCCTCTGCGGCCTTGGCACCTGCATCGCGCTGCCGGCCGCCGCGCAGACCGTGCCCGCCGAAACCACCGCCACGCTGGAGACCGTCAAGATCACGGCCCGCAAGCGCGAGGAGTCACTGCAGGACGTGCCGGTGGCCGTGACGGCGCTGACCGCAGATCAGCTCGACAAGCTGGCCATCAAGGACCTGGGCGACCTGCAAGGCCAGGTGCCCAACCTGACCATCTACGCGGCGCGCGGCAGCAACACGACGCTGACGACCTTCATCCGCGGCGTGGGCCAGGCGGACCCGCTCTGGGGCGTGGACCCTGGCGTCGGCATCTATTTCGACGACGTCTACATCGCCCGGCCGCAGGGCGCGCTGCTGGATGTCTACGACGTGCAGCGCGTGGAAATCCTGCGTGGCCCGCAGGGCACGCTGTACGGCAAGAACACGGTGGGCGGCGCGGTGAAGTACGTCTCCAAGCCTCTGCCGCAAAAGACCGAGGGCGCGGTGACGCTGGCCATGGGCAGCTACGGCCAGGTCACGGCCAAGGGCGGCGTGGGCACGGCGCTGGCCGACGGCCAGCTGCGCCTGCGCGTGGCCGGCGCCAGCCTCAACCGCGGTGGCTACGGCAGGAACCTGACCGACGGCAGCGCGGTGAGCGACCAGAACACGACGAGCGGCCGCCTGTCGGCCGGCTGGTTCCCGACCGGCTCGAGCTTCAACGCCCAGGTGTCGGTGGACCGCACCGTGGACGCCTCGCACATGCGCGGCTTCCAGCGCCTGAACGTGAGCCCCTTCGACCCCGCCAAGACGCCGCCTATGGCGAGCCGCTTCGACATCGCCAGCGGCATGCCCAATGCCAATCGCACCACCAGCGAGGGAGAGTCGCTGACGCTCAATTGGGGCGTCAGCAATGACTGGAGCCTGAAGTACATCCTGGCCCACCGGGCGTCTGACACCAACACGTCCATCGACTTCGACGGCCTGCCCAACAAGATTGCGGACGTGCGCGCCGAGTACCACGACAGCTCGCAAAGCCACGAGCTGCAGGCCATCTACGAGGGGGCCAACAGCTCGGGCGTCATCGGCGCCTACTACTTCGACGGCCGCGCCGGCGGCACGGTGCGCAACAACTTCTTCAATGCCAGCTTCGGCACCACCAACGGTCTCGTCTACACCGAGGGCAAGGCGATCTTTGCGGACTGGAGCTGGCGCCTGGGCCCGCAGTTCTCCATCAGCACCGGGCTGCGCTACACGGACGAAAGCAAGCGCGCCGTCGTGCTGAACCAGGCCTTCGCCAACGACCAGTTCAGCGGCGCGCCCATCGCCGTGCCGGCCAACTTCGACCAGACGCGTGCGGTGAAGAACACCTCGCCGCGCCTGTCGCTCGAGTACCGCGCCAGCCAGGCCGTCAAGCTCTACACGACCGCCTCGCGCGGCTTCAAGAGCGGTGGCTACAACATCCGCGCCAATACCGTTTCGTTTCCGTCATCGGGCAAGCCCTTCGAGGACGAGAAGCTGGATTCTCTGGAGGTCGGCGCCAAGATGGTCCTCGACGGCGGCCGGCTGGAGCTGAACACGGCGCTCTTCCACAACAAGTACAAGAACGTGCAGCTGTCGGTGTTCACCAGCTACACCCTGCCCAACGGCACGCCCGGTTTCTTTGGCGACTTCACCAACGCCGGCAAGGCCACGCTCAAGGGCGGCGAGGTCGAGTTCCTGTGGATGCCCACGGCCGACTGGCGCCTCAGCGGCCACCTCGCCTACCTGGACGCCCAGTACGACGAGTACATCGATCGCGGCGTCAACGTGGCCGACCAGAAGAAGTTCACCAACACGCCCAAGTACCAGGCCGGGCTGAACATCGAGCACACCGCCAGGCTCTCCATCGGCACGCTGCGCTCGCGCATCGGCGTGACGCACCGCACCAAGGTCTACCCGACGACCGACCTGTCGGAGTCGCTGGCGCAGGAGGCCTACACGCTGGTCAACGCCGGGCTGATCTGGGAGAAGGACGCCAAGTTGAGCTTCTTCCTGCAGGGCGCCAACCTGGCCAACAAGGCCTACAAGACCGATGGGTACAACATCGCCGGCCTGGGGGTGCTGAACGCCTATTACGGCGCGCCGCGCACGGTCACCGTCGGCGGGACGTACAAGTTCTGAACACGGACCTGACGGCGAGACCGAGCGGCATCGGTCTCGGCCCGCCGAATAGGCCGGCGCGGTACATTGCGCCGGCCATGCCACTGTCCAAAACTCAGACACCCACCGGCATCCCCCAGGATGTCGACGGGCTGCTGCGCCTGGCCGCGCAGTCCATGTTCGACGTGCTGGCGCGCTCGACCGAAGGAATGATGGTGGTGGACCGCGACCACCGTGTCGTCTGGATCAGCGATGGCTACAAGCGCTTCCTGCCGGCGCTGGGGTTCACCGACGAGCACGAGTTCGTCGGCAAGCGCGTGGAAGACGTGGTGCCCAACACGCAGATGCTGCAGGTGCTGGAGACCGGCAAGCCGGTGCTGGTGGACCTGCTGACCAACAAGGCCGGCACCTTCCTCGTCAGCCGCCTGCCGCTGCGCAACGACGCGGGTGAGGTCATCGGCGCTTTGGGCCTGGTGCTGCTTGACCACCCCGAGACGACGATGCAGCCGCTGATCCAGAAGTTCGGCCGGCTGCAGCAGGAGCTGGAGGACACGCGCCGCCAGCTCGCCGCGCAGCGCCGGCCCAAGTACACGATTGCCAGCTTCATCGGCGCGAGCCCGGCGGCGCTGGAGGTCAAGCGTCAGGCGCGTCGCGTGGCGCAGACCGACTCAACAGTGTTGTTGCTGGGTGAGACCGGCACCGGCAAGGAGCTGATGGCCCACGCCATCCACTCCGCGTCGCGCCGCGCGCACCGGCCGCTGGTGGGCGTCAACATCGCCGCCGTGCCCGAGACGCTGCTGGAGGCCGAGTTCTTCGGTGTCGCCCCGGGCGCCTACACCGGCGCCGACCGCAAGGGCCGCGACGGCAAGTTCAAGCTGGCCGACGGCGGCACGCTGTTCCTGGACGAGATCGGCGACATGCCGCTGGCGCTGCAGAGCAAGCTGCTGCGCGTCTTGCAGGAGCAGGAGGTGGAGCCTCTTGGCAGCAACACGGTGCTGCGCGTCGACGTGAGAGTGATCGCCGCCACCAGCCGCGATCTGGCGAGCATGGTCGCTACCGGCCAGTTCCGCGCCGACCTGTATTACCGCTTGAATGTGCTGCCCATCCGCGTGCCGGCTTTGAGGGAGCGGCTGGACGACATCGAGGCGCTGGCCGAGGCCCTGGGCGAAGACATCGCCCGCCGCAGCGGCATGCCGCAAAAGCTGCTCAGCCCCGACGCCATCGAATGGCTGATGCAGCAGGCCTGGCCCGGCAACATCCGCGAGCTGAGGAACACGCTGGAGCAGGTCAGCCTGATGAGCGACGACATGCAGCTGACGGCGGCGAGTTTTAAGGGCGGGTCGGCGGGGCCGGCAACGGTTGCTGTTGCCCGGGCGCCGCAACCCAACGCCTTGGCGGCGATGACATCGCAGGCGGTTGCCCCCCTGCCCGAACTGATCGAAGCCCTGGAACGCGATGCGATCGCGCGCGCGCTCAGGGCAACCGGCGGCAATCGCATGGCTGCGGCGAGGTTGCTGCAGATTTCCCGAGCGTCGCTGTACGAAAGACTGTCGCGCTGGCCGGACCTGGAAGTCCAGCTTTCGGACAACGCCTGAATTTCGGACACTCTCCCGGTCCCTAACGGCCAAAAACCTCGGGACAACCCCGACGAAAACCGCCCCGGCGCCCACTTCCCCGCCGGGCACGGCCCTTGCAAAAAGGGAAGACACCGTCTGCCGACAGAGCAGACATGACGAACTTCTGGAGACATGCCCCATGCGCCACACCACGCGCCCCGTTTCTCGTCGCCTGGCCCTCGCCGCAGCCACCCTCGCGGTCACCGTCCCCGGCCTCGCCTTGGCTGCCGACAAGGAAATCCGCATCGCCCACGTCTACAGCAAGACCGGCCCGCTGGAGGCCTACGGCAAGCAGACGCAGATCGGCTTCATGATGGGCCTGGACTACGCCACCGGCGGCACCATGACCGTGGCGGGCAAGAAGCTCGTCGTCATCGAGAAGGACGACCAGGGCAAGCCCGACGTGGGCAAGAGCCTGCTGGCCGCGGCCTACGGCGACGACAAGGCCGACATCGCCGTCGGCCCGTCGTCCAGCGGCGTGGCGCTGGCCATGCTGCCGGTGGCTGAGGAGTACAAGAAGATCCTGCTGGTGGAGCCCGCCGTGGCCGACTCCATCACCGGCGAGAAGTGGAACAAGTACATCTTCCGCACCGGCCGCAACTCGTCGCAGGACGCGATTGGCAATGCTGTGGCCGCCGACGTGGCGGGCCTGAACATCGGCGTGCTGGCCCAGGACTACGCCTTCGGCCGCGACGGCGTGAAGGCTTTCAAGGAGGCGCTGAAGAAGGCCAAGATCGTCCATGAGGAATACCTTCCCACGGCGACGACCGACTTCACCGCCGGCATCCAGCGCCTGGTGGACGCGCTGAAGGACAAGCCAGGCCCCAAGGTCATCGCCGTCGTATGGGCCGGCGCCACGCCGCCCTTCGGCGCGCTGGCGGCCCTGGACCTGCAAAAGCGCTACGGCATCGGCGTGGGCACGGGCGGCAACATCCTGCCGGCCATGACGGCCTACAAGCAGTTCCCGGGCATGGAGGGGGCGACGTATTACTACTTCGGCATCCCGAAGAACCCGGTCAACGAGTGGCTGGTGGCCAACCACTACAAGCAGTTCAAGGCTCCGCCTGACTTCTTCACGGCCGGTGGCATGAGCGCGGCGATTGCGCTGGTGGAGGCGCTGAAGAAGACCGGCGGCGACACGACGACCAACAAGCTCATCAAGACCATGGAGGGCATGAGCTTCGAGACGCCCAAGGGCAGGATGACCTTCCGCGCTGAGGACCACCAGGCGATGCAGTCGATGTATCACTTCAAGATCAAGGTGGACCCGGCGTTCCCGTGGGGTGTGCCGGAGCTGGTCAGGGAAATCAAGCCTGAAGAGATGCAGGTCCCCATCCGCAACAAGCGCTGATCGCTCGGCTACTGCGCGGGCGCTGCACGTCGTTGCGGGTCCTCCCATGAATCCTCACGTACAGGAAGTACGTTCCGGTTCATGGGTCCCCCCGCGCCTAGTTCAGCACCCGCTCGCTACGCCTCGATTTGGCTTTCCGCGCTGAAACAGCCTTCATGCTTGAGACCAAAAACCTGACGATCCGCTTCGGTGGCCATGTGGCCGTCGACGGCGTGTCGTGCGCCTTCCAGCCCGGCACGCTGACGGCCATCGTCGGCCCCAACGGCGCGGGCAAGACGACCTACTTCAACCTGATCTCGGGCCAGCTGCCCGCGAGCAGCGGCGAGGTCTGGCTGGATGGCGAGAACCTGACCAAGCTGCCGGCGCCGGTGCGGACGCGGCGCGGCCTCGGGCGGGCCTTTCAGCTGACGCAGTTATTCGCGCATCTGACGGTGCTGGAGAACGTGCGGTTGGCGGTGCAGGCACGGCATGGCAAGGGGCTGCGGATGCTGTCGGTGTGGCTGTCGCATCGCGAACTGATCGACGAGGCGCGCGCCATTCTGGACCGTGTGCGGCTCGGCTCGCGAGCCGATGACCTCGCCGCCAGCCTGCCGCATGGCGACCAGCGCAAGCTCGAAGTGGCCATGCTGATCGCGCTGGACCCCAAGGTCTATCTGTTCGACGAGCCGACGGCCGGCATGAGCGTGGACGAGGTGCCTGTCGTGCTGGACTTGATCCGCGCGCTGAAGGTGGAGAAGAAGCACACGCTGCTTTTGGTGGAGCACAAGATGGACGTGGTGCGCGAGCTGGCGGACCGCATCATTGTTCTGCACCAGGGCAAGTTGGTGGCTGATGGCGACCCGGCGACGGTGATTGCGTCGCCCATCGTGCAAGAGGCTTATCTCGGGGTGGCTGCATGAACCTGCTTGAGTTGCGCGGTGTTCATACGCACGTCGGGGCGTATCACATCCTCCACGGCGTGGACCTCGATGTGCCGGCCGGTCAAGTCACGATGCTGTTAGGCCGCAATGGCGCGGGCAAGACGAGCACGCTGCGGACTCTGATGGGGCTGTGGACGGCGAGCGCGGGCTCGGTGCGCTTCAAGGGCGAAGACATCACCAAGCTCGCCACGCCCGACATTGCGTCGCGTGGCATCGCCTATGTGCCGGAGACCATGGGCATCTTTGGCGAGCTGAGCGTGGCGGAGAACTTGCTCCTGGCGGCGCGTTCGGCCAAGCGGATTGGCGACCTCGATGCGAAACGGCTGGAGTGGCTGTTCGGGTTGTTTCCCGCGCTGAAGATCTTCTGGCAGCACCCGGCGGGCAAGTTGTCGGGCGGGCAGAAGCAGATGCTGGCGATTGCGCGGGCCATGATCGAGCCACGTGAGCTGTTGGTCATCGACGAGCCAAGCAAGGGGCTGGCACCGGCCATCGTGGCCAACCTGATCACGGCGTTGCGGGAGCTGAAGAAGACGTCGGCCACGACGGTGTTGCTGGTGGAGCAGAACTTTCGGGTGGCGGCTGAGTTGGGGGATTCGGTTGCGGTGATGGATGACGGCCGGGTTGTGCATCACGGGGCGATGCGAGAGTTGATCGAGGACGCGGAGTTGCAGCAGCGGTTGCTGGGGTTGTCGTTGGGGGCGCATCAATGACTTCCGCGTGCTTGTGGGTTGCTCTTGGGCAGCGCGTGCCTGCTCGCTGCATTGCCGGGAGTCCGTCCCGGCGGCCGGGTAACTTTCTTCTGCGGGGCCAGAAGAAAGTCACCAAAGAAGAGGCCCTGAACCGCACACCAGCGCCATGTGCACGAGCTGCGCCGTGCAACGGCCATTCGGCGAGTGGGCAGACGCGAACCGCTGCGCTCTCGCTGCTGTCCTTGTCACCCGCACCATCCATCGCAGCGCTTGCCCGCCTAACGCGCGGCTGCACGCCGTGCTCACGAGAAAACCAAATGCAGCGTCGCTCGGGCGACGCGATCGCTGCCAGCACCTCCGTAGCGTCGCCCCAGCGACGCGGTATTCCTGGTGAGCCCGGCGTGCAGCCGGCGTTAGGCGGCATGAAGTGGCGCGCCATGGCACTCGTCACAAGGACAGCAGCGAGAGCGCAGCGGGTCGCGTCTGCCCGCAAAGCCAGTGGATGTTTTCGCGCGCCGCTCTTCGCGGCGCCGCGGTCGTGTGCGGTTCAGGGCCTCTTCTTTGGTGACTTTCTTCTGGCCCCGCAGAAGAAAGTTACCCGGCCGCCGGGACGGACTCCCGGCAATGCACCGGGCAGACACGCGCTCCGCAAAAGCATCCAACGCGAAGTAGCGAGCCCATGAAACTCGACCCAAGACCGCTGGCACTCCTGGCCGCAATCATGCTGCTAGCACTCCCACTAACCGGCAGCCCCAGCACCTGGCTCAACCTTACCCTGGCAGGAATCGCCATGGGCCTGATCATCTTCGTCATCGCCTCCGGCCTGACGCTAGTGTTCGGCCTGATGGACGTCCTCAACTTCGGCCACGGCGTCTTCATCGCCCTCGGTGCATTCACTGCGACCACGGTGTTAGCAGCCCTCGCCCCCTGGGCCACGTCGCCCGACGTGGCAAGCAACCTCGCCGCCCTCGCAGCAGCATGCACAGCCGGCATGGCCATCGCCGCCGCCGTCGGCGTCGTCTTCGAGCGAGTGCTGGTCAGACCCGTCTACGGCCAGCACCTGAAGCAGATCCTCATCACCATGGGCGGCATGATCATTGGCGAGGAGCTGATCAAGGCGACCTGGGGCGCCCAGCTCATCCCGCTGCCCATGCCCGACGCCCTGCGCGGCATCTTCCTGATGGGCGACGTCGCCGTCGAAAAGTTCCGCGTGCTGTCCATGCTCATCGGCCTGACCGTCCTCATCACGCTGCTGCTCGTGCTGAACCGCACCAAGATTGGTCTGCTGATCCGCGCCGGCGTGCAGGACCGCGAGATGGTCGAGGCGCTGGGCTATCGCATCAAGCGGCTCTTCGTCGGCGTGTTCGTCGCCGGCTCCGCGCTCGCGGGCCTGGGCGGCGTGCTGTGGGGCCTGGTGCAGCAGGGCGTCACGCCGCAGATCGGCGGGCAGGTCAACCTGCTGATCTTCATCGTCATCATCATCGGCGGCCTGGGGTCGACCGTGGGCTGCCTCATCGGCGCGCTGCTGGTGGGCCTGGTCGCCAACTACGTCGGCTTCATCGCGCCGAAGGCGGCGCTGTTCTCCAACATCGGGCTGATGGTGGCCATCCTGCTGTGGCGCCCGCAAGGCCTCTACCCGGTGGGCGCCAAATGATCCGCTCGCTGCTCTCCCACGACCTGCCGCGCAGCCGCATCCTGGCCGGCATGCTCATCGCCTGCTTCATCGGCCTGCTCGGTGCACCGTTCATCTTCCCCGGCACGCAGGCGCTCAACGTCGCGGCCAAGATCCTCGTGTTCATCCTGCTCGTGGCCAGCTACGACCTGCTGCTGGGCTACACCGGCATCGTCAGCTTTGCGCACACGATGTTCGTCGGCATCGGCGCCTACGGCATTGCCATCGCGTCGGCGCGGCTGGGGGCGGACTGGGGCTCGCTGGCCATCGGCTTTGCTGCAGCCCTTGCACTGAGTGCCGTGCTCGCATTGGCCATGGGCCTGGCCAGCCTGCGCGTGAAGGCGATCTTCTTCGCCATGATCACGCTTGCCGTGGCGTCGGCCTTCATGACACTGTGCTCCCAGCTGAGCGACTTCACTGGCGGCGAGGACGGCCTGAATTTCCAGCTCCCCGAGGTGCTGCGCCCGTCGACCGAGTTCATGGAAGAGCCCCTCCTCGGCGTCATGCTCGACGGCCGGCTGCTGACCTACTACCTGCTCTTCGTCGTCGTGCTGGGGCTGATTGCGCTGCTGCTGCGCATCGTCAACTCGCCCTTCGGGCGCGTGCTGCAGGCCATCCGCGAGAACGAGTTCCGGGCCGAGGCGATCGGCTATCGCACAGTCGTCTATCGCACCGGCGCCAACGTCATTGCGGCCCTGCTCGCCTGCTGCGGCGGTGCCCTGCTGGCCCTCTGGCTGCGCTACACCGGCCCGGAAACCGCGATGAGCATGGAAATCATGCTGGACCTGCTGCTCATCGTCGTCATCGGCGGCATGGGCACGGTCTACGGCGCCGTCATCGGCAGCGTGCTTTTCATCGTCGCGCAGAACTATCTGCAGGCGCTGCTCAAGGGCGCGGGCTCGCTCGTCGAAGGCGTGCCGGTGCTGAGCACGCTGGTCTCGCCCGACCGCTGGCTGCTGTGGCTGGGCCTGCTGTTCGTGCTGGCGGTCTACCACTTCCCCGGCGGCATCGTCGGGCGGCTGCGGCTGGCGGCGTGGACGCGGGGAAGGACCCAAAAATGAAATCGCGCTACGTCAACTGCCTGGGTCGCGAGGTCCACGTCACCGATTGGGGCGATGCCAACGCGCCCACCGTCATCGCCTGGCACGGCCTGGCACGCAGCAGCCGCGACTTCGACGACTTCGCTGCCGCCCTCAGCGCGAAGTGGCACGTCGTTTGCCCCGACACACCGGGCCGTGGCCTGTCGCAATGGGCGGTGGACCCGGCGCGCGAATACTGCCTGGAGTTCTATGTCGAACAAGCCGAAGCGCTGCTGGATCAACTGGGGCTGCAGAAGGTGCATTGGGTGGGCACGTCCATGGGCGGCGCCATCGGTACGCTGGGCGCGGCGACAAGGCTGCGCGGCCGTATCAGGCGCCTGGTGCTGAACGACAACGGCCCCGAGCTGGCGGCCTCGGCGCTCGCGCGCATCAAGGCCTATGCCGGCCAGCCGCCGAGCTTTGCGACGGTGACCGAGCTGGATGCCTATTTCCGCGAGATCTACGCGAGCTTTGGTGTTCTCTCCGACCAGCAATGGCGCCATCTCACCGAGACCTCGCTGCGCCGCCTGCCCGATGGCCGCGTGACGCCGCATTACGACCCGGCCCTGGTGCGGCAGTTCGAGCATCACCCCGATGACTACGAGCTGTGGAGCGCGTGGGACCAGCTCGACCTGCCGGTGCTGTGCCTGCGCGGCGAGGACTCGACTTTGCTGACCGCCGAAACCGCCCAGGCCATGCGCGAGCGCGGCCCGCGTGCGGCGGTGGCCGTCATCCCCGGCTGCGGCCATGCGCCGGCGCTGAACACGCCGGAGCAGATCGGCTTGATCGAACGTTTTCTTTCCGCGGATCAGGGGGCCTGTTGAGGCGACGGGGATCAGATGCGTTGTCAGTCAAAAGCCTGCGAGCAAGGCGCGAAACGAAGCTGGGGTAGGCCCCCAGCGAGGCTTCGCAACGCCGCGCGCGGGCTTTTGAGTGGCAACCCGAAGGGAGAGGGCTGCGCCTGCGCAGAGCCTCTCGCACTGATCCCCGTCGCTTCAACAGGCCCCTACGTGAATGCCCGTAAGCCGGCGTCAGGCTTGAAGGCCTAGAGTCGCGCAGCCAACCCCCGGAAGTCCATGAGCGAATTCATCCTCGAGACGCAGGACCTGACCAAGGAGTTCAAGGGCTTCACCGCCGTGGACTCCGTGAATCTGCAAGTGCAGCGTGGCCACATCCACGCGCTGCTCGGGCCCAACGGCGCGGGCAAGACGACCTGCTTCAACCTGCTCACCAAGTTCCTGACGCCCACGCGCGGGCGCATCGTCTTTGCGGGCACCGACATCACCGGCGAAACCTCGGCGCAGATCGCGCGACGTGGCGTCATCCGGTCTTTCCAGATCTCCGCCGTGTTCCCCCATCTGACGGTGCTGGAGAACGTGCGCATCGGCCTGCAGCGGTTCACCGGCACGAGCTTCCATTTCTGGCGTGGCTTGACCGGGTTGAAGACGCTGGATGCCAAGGTGCTGGCGCTGTTGGAGCTGGTGGATCTGCGGGACATGGCTTCTTTGAAGGCGGCGGACCTGCCTTACGGCCGCAAGCGTGCGCTGGAGATCGCCACGACGATGGCGATGGAGCCGCAGTTGATGCTGCTGGACGAGCCGACGCAAGGCATGGGGCATGAGGATGTGGACCGTGTGACTGCGTTGATCAAGCGCGTGGCCGAGGGGCGCACGGTGTTGATGGTGGAGCACAACATGAAGGTCGTGGCGAGCATTGCGGACCGGATCACGGTGTTGGCTCGTGGGGCTGTGCTGGCGGAGGGCGACTACGCTGAGGTGTCGAAGCATCCGGCGGTGTTGGAGGCGTACATGGGCACCGAGGCGACTGAATTGGTGGGGGCGCATTGATGTTGTTGCGCGCTGCTATTGGTCGCTTGGCGGAGAGTGCGTCTGCTCGTTGCATTGCCGGGAGTCCGTCCCGGCGGCCGGGTAACTTTCTTCTGCGGGGCCAGAAGAAAGTCACCAAAGAAGAGGCCCTGAACCGCACACCAGCACCACATGCACGAGCTGCGCCCTGCAACGGCCGGTCGGTGAATGGGCAGACGCGAACCGCTGCGCTCTCGCTGCTGTCCTTGTCACCAGCGGCACTCATAGCCGCTTCAGCCCGCCTAACGCGCGGCTGCACGCCGGGCTCACGAGAAATGCCGAAGTCAGCGTCGCTCGGGCGACGCGATGGCTCTTCGCGCCTTGTAGGTTGGGGTGAGCGCAGCGAACCCCAACGCCGCCCCGCCCAACCCCTGTGGCGTCGCCCCAGCGACGTGGCAATTCCTGGTGAGCCCGGCGTGCAGCCGGCGTTAGGCGGCGTGAAGGGGCGCGCCATGGCGCTCGTCACAAGGACAGCAGCGAGAGCGCAGCGGTTCGCGTCTGCCCACAACGCCGGTGGATGTTTTCGCGCGCCGCTCTTGGTGGCCTCGCGCTCGTGTGCGGTTCAGGGCCTCTTCTTTGGTGACTTTCTTCTGGCCCCGCAGAAGAAAGTTACCCGGCCGCCGGGACGGACTCCCGGCAATGCACCGGGCACGCGCGCTCTCCGCAAGAGCAACCTACCTCACCGAGCAAGCTGACAAAAGCCATGGCCACCCCAGCACTCGAAATCCAAAACCTCCATGCCTGGTACGGCGAAAGCCACATCCTCCACGGCATCAACCTGTCCGTGCAGCCCGGCCAGGTCATCACCCTGCTCGGCCGCAACGGCGCCGGCCGCACCACCACGCTGCGCGCCATCCTGGGCCTGACTGGAGCCAGAAAGGGCTCCATCAAGGTCCACGGCGAAGAAACGATCGGCCTGTCCACACACCGCATCGCCAACCTCGGCATCGGCTACTGCCCCGAAGAGCGCGGCATCTTCGCGAGCCTGTCGACCGAAGAGAACCTGCGCCTGCCGCCGCTGCTCAAAGCCAAGCGCGGCAAGGTCATGAGCGAGGCCGACATCTACGCCATGTTCCCCAACCTCTCCGAGCGCAAGAACAGCCCCGGCACACGCCTGTCCGGCGGCGAGCAACAGATGCTGGCCGTGGCGCGCATCCTGCGCACCGGCGCCGACATCCTCTTGCTGGACGAGATCTCCGAAGGCCTCGCCCCCGTCATCGTCCAGGCCCTGGCCCGCATGATCCGCACGCTCAAGAGCCAGGGCTTAACCATCGTCATGGTGGAGCAGAACTTCCGCTTCGCCGCCCCCTTGGCCGACCACTTCATCGTCATCGAGCACGGCGAAGTCGTGCTGTCTTTCCCCGCAGCCGACCTGCCGGCCCACCAGGCGCGCATGGACGAGCTGCTCAGCGTTTGAACCCACAAAGACTCACACCCAGGAGACAACCATGAAGAAGACCCTCATCGCTACCGCCCTCGCCACCTGCGGCTTTGCAGCACACGCTCAGATCTCGGGCGACGTCATCAAGATCGGTTTCCTGACCGACATGTCCAGCGTCTATGCCGACATCGACGGCGCCGGCGGCGTGGAGGCCATCAAGATGGCCATCGCCGACCTCAAGGGCATGGCTGCCGGCAAGAAGGTCGAGTTCATCTTTGCGGACCACCAGAACAAGGCCGACGTCGCCTCGGCAAAAGCCCGTGAGTGGATGGACACGCAGGGCCTGGACCTGCTGATCGGCGGCACCAACTCCGGCGCCAACCTGGCCATGGCCACGGTGGCGGCCGAGAAGAAGAAGCCCTTCATCGCCATCGGCGCCGGCAGCTCCGCGCTGACCAACGCCAACTGCACGCCCTACACCATCCACTACGCCTACGACACGGTGGCCCTGGCCAACGGCACCGGTGGCGCGGTGACCAAGGCGGGCGGCAAGAACTGGTACTTCCTGACCGCCGACTACGCCTTCGGCGCTGCACTGCAGGCCGACACGACGACTGTCGTGCAGAAGAACGGCGGCACGGTCAAGGGCAGCGTCAAGCACCCGCTGAACGCGAACGACTTCTCCAGCTTCCTGCTGCAGGCGCAAGGCTCGGGCGCGCAGATCCTGGGCCTGGCCAATGCCGGCGGCGACACCATCAACACCATCAAGGCGGCCAACGAGTTCGGCATCACCAAGACGATGAAGCTGGCCGGCCTGCTGATGTTCATCAACGACGTGCACTCGCTGGGCCTGAAGACGACCGAAGGCATGTACCTGACCGACWSCTGGTACTGGAACCAGACCCCCGAGGCGCGCGCCTGGAGCCGCCGCTTCTTCGACAAGATGAAGCGCATGCCCTCGTCGCTGCAGGCGGCGGACTACTCGGCCGTGACCCACTACCTGAAGGCCGTGGACGCCGGCAAGACCGACGACGCCGACAAGGTCATCGCCAAGATGAAGGACACGCCAATCAAGGACTTCTACACCACCGGCACCATCCGCAAGGAAGACGGCCGCGGCATCCACGACATGTTCCTGATGCAGGTGAAGTCGGCCAAGGAGTCGACCGAGCCCTGGGACTACTACAAGGTCGTCACGCGCATCCCGGGCGAAGAGGCCTTCACCAAGCTCGCGGACTCGAAGTGCCCGTTGGTCAAGAAGTGATGGGCTGAGCGGCATGAGGAAATGCAACCACAGAGGCACAGAGGCACTGAGAACAGCCTTTGACTCTTTTGTATTTCCTCCGTGCCTCTGTGCCTCTGTGGTTGCCTTTGAATCTGACGCCCCATGACTGAGTTCTTCGGTATTCCACTGCCGGCCCTGCTGGGCCAGCTGCTGCTCGGCCTGGTGAACGGCTCGTTCTACGCGATGCTGTCCCTGGGCCTGGCGGTCATCTTCGGCATGCTCAACATCATCAACTTCGCCCATGGGGCGCTGTACATGATGGGGGCCTTCTTCGCCTGGATGGGGCTGGAATACCTGGGCCTGAACTACTGGTTCATGCTCGGTCTCGCGCCGCTCGCCGTCGGCCTCATCGGCATCGTCATCGAACGCACGATGCTGCAGTGGCTCTACAAGCTGGACCACCTCTATGGCCTGCTGCTGACCTTCGGCATCACCCTCGTCATCGAGGGCGTGTTCCGCTCGGTCTACGGCGTGTCGGGCCAGCCCTACCAGGTGCCCGACGCGCTGCAGGGCGCCACCAACCTCGGCTTCATGATCCTGCCCAACTACCGGGCCTGGGTCGTCGTCGCGTCCCTCATCGTCTGCTTCGCCGTGTGGGCGCTGATCGAGAAGACCTCGCTGGGTGCCAAGCTGCGCGCAGGCACCGAGAACCCCAAGCTCGTGCAGGCCTTCGGCATCAACGTGCCGCTGATGGTGACGCTGACCTATGCCGGCGGCGTGGCGCTGGCCGCGTTTGCGGGCGTGCTGGCCGCACCCATCCTGCAGGTGTCGGCGCTGATGGGCAGCAACCTCATCATCGTGGTGTTCGCCGTCGTCGTCATCGGCGGCATGGGTTCCATCCTCGGCTCCATCCTGACCGGCCTGGGCCTGGGCATCGTCGAGGGGCTGACCAAGGTCTTCTACCCCGAGGCGTCCAACACCGTCGTGTTCGTCGTCATGGCCATCGTCTTGTTGGTGCGGCCCGCTGGCTTGTTCGGAAAAGAGAAATGAACAAGAAGCTCCTCGGCTACGTCGCGCTCTTCGCCGCCATAGCGCTGCTGCCCGCCTTCGGCGTCTACCCCGTCTTCGTCATGAAGGTGCTGTGCTACGCGCTGTTCGCCTGCGCCTTCAACCTGTTGGTGGGCTTCACCGGCCTGCTGTCCTTCGGCCATGCGGCCTTCCTGGGCACCGCCGCCTATGTGACCGGCCACGCGCTCAAGGTCTGGGGCCTGCCGACGCCGGTCGGCATCCTCGTCGGCATGGCCGGCGCGGCCGGCGTGGGCCTGCTGTTCGGCCTGCTGGCCATCCGCCGCTCGGGCATCTACTTCTCGATGATCACGCTGGCGCTGGCGCAGATGCTGTATTTCTTCTTCCTGCAGACGCCCTTCACCGGCGGGGAAGACGGCCTGCAGTCCGTGCCGCGCGGACACTTCCTGGGGCTGGATCTGGCCAGCGACCTGACGCTGTTCTACGTCGTGCTGGGCCTCTTCATTGCCGCCTTCTGGCTCATCTACCGCATCGTCCACTCGCCCTTCGGCCAGGTGCTGACCTCCATCCGCGAGAACGAGGCGCGCGCCACGTCCCTGGGCTATGACACGGCGCACTTCAAGCTGCTGGCCTTCGTGCTGTCCGCCGCGCTGGCTGGCCTGGCGGGCTCCACCAAGACGCTGGTGCTCGGCTTCGCGACGCTGACCGATGCGATCTGGACGACCTCCGGCCTTGTCATCCTGATGACGCTGGTGGGCGGCATGGGCACCCTCATCGGGCCCATGGTGGGCGCGCTGGTCATCATTGCGCTGGAGAACAAGATCGGCGACTTCGGTAACTGGCTGGGCGAGCTGACCGGCGTGGCATGGTTCAACAGCCTGGGCGAGTCGGTCAGCCTGGTCACCGGCCTGATCTTCATCGTCTGCGTGCTGGCCTTCAGACGCGGGCTCGTGGGTGAGACGGTGGCGTTGTGGGAGCGGTGGACTTCGAAGCGCCCCGCCTGAAGACGAGCACGTTGCCCGCCATCACGAGCAGCAAGCCGACCAGCGCCGGCGCCGTCCACACATAGCCCTCCACCCAGGCCGACACGTTCAGCGCCACGACCGGGAACAGCACCGTGCTGTAGGCCGCGCGCTCCGGGCCGAGGCGCCCCACCAGCGTCAGATAGGCCGTGAAGCCGATGACCGAGCCGGGGATGGCGAGATACAGCAGCGCGCCGACGTAGCGCGTGCTCACGTCGAACGCAAAGGGTAGGCCGGCCAGCAGCGCATAAGCCGTCAGGATGGCGGTACCCACGGCCATGCCCCAGGCATTGGTCTGCACCGGCTTGAGCCCTTCGGCTTGCAGCGCCGCCGACAGCAAATTGCCCGTGGAGAAGCACAGCGTGCCACCCAGCGCCCAGGCCAGGCCGGCCGCCGTGGCATGCCCGCCGCTGATCTCGGGCCAGAACAGCAGCACCAGCCCGGCCAGCCCCAGCGCGCCGCCGGCCAACACCTGCGGCGCGATCTGCCGGCCATGGATGACCCGCGCCAGCAGCGCATTCCACAGCGCCGCGCTGGAGAACACCACGGCGACGAGGCCGCTGGCCACCGTCTGGCTGGCGTTCAGGAAGCACACGAAGTTCAGGCAGAACAGGCACAGCCCCTGCGCCAGCACCCAGCCCAGCGCCTTGCCGCGTGGCAGGACGAGCTGGCGCCGCCAGATGAGCCACGCGAACAGCACCAGCGCCGCCAGCCCGAAGCGGTAGGCGATGGACAGCGCGATGGGCACCGAGCCCAGCTGCCACTTCAAGGCGATCCATGTCGTGCCCCAGATGAGCACGACCAGCACATAGAGAAAAGCATTCATGCCGCCAGCATGGCGCGCGGGCCGGCCGCGCGATTGCATATTCCTGCGCATCGTCCACCCTGCCACGGCGCGGGAAAGGGCGCGGCCCGTAGCATCGCGGCATGCCCGATCTCACCGCCGGCTCGACAGCGCACCAGCCCGTCTTCGACGTGCTGGGCCGCTCCCGTGCCCGCCGCGAGCGCGAGCTGGCGCTGGCAGACGGCCTGCGCCTGGTGCAGTGGCGCAACGACGGCGGCCGCATGGACTACCAGCGGCCGGGCCACCACACGCTGTCGGTCTACCTGCAAGGCGGGCGCCAAACCCACCTGATCGAGACACCGCGCGAGACCGGCCATCCCGGCTGCCACTGCGTGCTGCCGGCCGAGCACGAATCGCACTGGAACGTGGCCGGGCCCCTGCGCTTCGTGCACCTCTATTTGTCCGCCGACGCCTGGGCCGACCGCGTCGTGCGCCTGCTGGACGCCGAGCCCCGCGCCATCACGCTGGAGCAGCGCATCTTTGGCGAGGACGCCACGCTGGCCGCCTGGGCACAAGGCGTCTCTGCCAGGGACTGGCTGGACCCGGCAGAGCGCCTGCGCATCGACTCGCTGAGCCAGGCGGCGCTGGACCATCTCGTACTGCAGGCCGCTCAGCCCCGGCAGCGCGATCGTGCCGAGCGCGCCGCTGGTGGTGGTCTGTCGAGCGCGGCACGGCGACGCGTGCTGGAGTTCGTCGATGCCCATCTGGACGACGCCGACCTCAGCCTGCCCCGGCTGGCCGCTCAAGCGAATCTGTCCGAGTTCCACTTCGCCCGCATGTTCCGCGCCTCCATGGGCTGCACCGTGCACGACTGGGTGGCCGCGCGCCGCGTGGACCGTGCCCGCGCGCTGCTGCGTGAGACCGCGCTGCCGCTGGCCGACATCGCCGCCGCCTGCGGCTATGCGGGTGCCAGCCACCTCAGCCGGCACGTCAAGGCCGCCACGGGTGCCACACCGGGCCAGTTCCGGCTCGCATGCAGACGTAACTAACCTCACATCTGTTGACTGCTGCCAACACGCCGTCAGCATTCACCAGTGAGTTAGGGGGCGCGCTGGAGCGCTGCGTGGCCCACTATCGAACTCATGTTCAGGTCTGCCCGCCTCCGCTTCGCCGTCACGTTGATCGTGTCGGTGCTGGGCTTCGTGCTGACGCTGGACGAGCCCGTGGGCACCCGAGTGGACGCGCCGCTGACCATGCAGGTTCCCCAGCGCTGAACCAGCCTGGGCACCGCCTCCCCAACTTGGGGAATTTCTCCCCCCGAATCCCCCGCTGAGCCTCCCTACACTCGCCGCGCACTCAGCGGAGAAACGGGATGGCATCCAAGCTTGTTCAGGGCGCAATTGCGGCCGTGGTCGTGGTGGGAGCGGCGGCTGGCGGCTGGTGGGCCACCCACCGTGCGCCGGCCATGCCCAGCAGCGCCGAGATCGGCGCCGAGGAAGCGGCCTTTGCGTTCAGCGAGTGCAAGGCGCGGCTGCTGGACGGCTCGCCGGCCATTGCCGTCATGTTCACGCAGGCGCTGGACCGCCGGCAGGACTTCGGCGCGCTGCTGACCGCCGCCGAAGGCACGCCCGGCAGACGAGCCGACCCCGACAACCCCAACAGCAAGGCCACGCCGGCCGACCCGGCGAGCTTCAAGCCGCTGGCCGCCCGCTGGGTGTTGGGCGACAACCCGCGCGTGCTCTACCTGCCCTTCGCCACGCCGGACCGCGCCTACCGCATCACGATGAACGCGGGCCTGGCCTCGCACTCGGGCAACAAGCTGCCCGCCGCGCAGACCTGCGAGGCCGCCAGCGAGGCCATGCCACCGAGCTTCTACTTCGCCAGCAAGGGCCTGGTGCTGCCGGCAGGCCAGAACGGTGGCCTGCCCGTCGTCAGCATCAACACGCCCGAGGTGGACGTGCAGTTCCTGCGCGTGAAGCCCGAATCGCTGCCCGCCTTCCTGGAGCAGGTGGGCGGCCGGCGCGACCGCCCCACGCGCGGCAACACCGACGAGGACGGCGAGTATTACTACGACGGTTATGGCGACAACCAGCGCCGCCTGAAGGGCACCGTGGGCGGCTGGGCGCTGGACGAACTGCGCGCCATGACCGACAGCGTCTACATCACCCGCTTCAAGACCGACGAGCGCGCCAACCGCCGCAACGTCAGCTTCCTGCCCGTCGAGAAGATCAAGGCGCTGCAGGAGCCCGGCATCTACATCGCCGTCATGAGCCAGCCCGGCCGCTTCGGCTGGGACTACCAGGTCACGCACTACTACGTCACCGACATCGGCCTGCACCTGCGCCGCCATGCCGCGCAGCTGGACGTGTTCACGACTTCGCTGAAGAGCGGCAAGGCGCAGAGCGGCATCGAGCTGAGCCTCGTCGACGAAGCCGGCAAGGCGCTGGCCCAGGCGCAGACGGACGGCGACGGCCATGCCGTCTTCACCGGCCGCAGTGACAAGGCCCGCGCCGTGCTGGCGAAGAAGGGCAGCGAGATGTCCATCCTGTCGCTGCGCGATGCGGCGCTGGACCTGTCGGAGTTCGACGCCACCGGCCATCCGTCGCGCAGCAACAAGCTCTTCGTCTACGCCGGCCGGGACCTCTACCGGCCGGGCGAGAACTTCAACGTCTCCGTGCTGTCGCGCGACGCCGATGGCCGCGTGCCGGCCAAGTTGCTGCCGCTGACGCTGACCATCAAGAAGCCCGACGGCAGCAAGCTCGTCGAGCAGCTGGTGCAGCCGAACAAGGCCGGCCAGGGCTACTTCCAGCAGGCCATCGCGCTGCCGGCCGACGCGCCCACCGGCGGCTGGACGGTCCAGGCCCGCATCGACCCCGCTGCCAAGCAGCCGGACGCGCAGTGGGCCTTCAAGGTCGAGGAGTTCCTGCCCGAGCGCATGAAGCTCACGCTGACCGCGCCCGACGCGGCGCTCACGGGCGAGGTGAGCCTGCCCGTGCAGGTGCAGGGCGACTACCTCTACGGCGCCCCGGCCGCGGGCAACCGCCTGCAGGCGACGGTCTCCACCGAGCGCCTGGCCAACCCGCTGGGACAGAAGCTGCCCGGCTTCCTGTTCGGCGACTTTGCCGACGACAAGGCCAGGTCCCGCCAGGACGCGCCCGAGCAGGAGCTGGACGCCGAAGGCAAGGCCGAGGTCGCCCTGACGGCCAAGCTCGACGAACGCCACTCGCCCATGCGCGTGCGCGGCGCCTTCAGCCTGCTGGAGAGCGGCGGGCGGCCGGTGGTGCGCAGCATCGAGCGCACCTGGTGGCCGGCGCCCGCGCTGGTCGCCGTGCGCCCGCTGTTCGACCGCAACGTGGCGCCCGAGGGCGGCCTGGCCGGCTTCGAGGTCGTGCGCGTGGATGCGACCGGCGCCTTCAAGCCGGCCAAGGACTTGAAGCTCACGCTCACCTACGAGGAGCGCCAGTGGTATTGGCGTTATGACGACGGCCGCGGCTGGCACTCGGGCTTCAACACGACGGACGAACTCGTTGAGGCGCGCTCGCTGAAGCTGGCCGCCAAGACCACGGTCAACCTGCCGGTGAAGTGGGGCCGCTACCGCCTGGAGATCGAGGACCCGGAGACGAAGCAGACGCTGCGCTACGGCTTCTACGCCGGCTACGGCGCGCAGGACGCCGACGACATCGGCAACCGCCCCGACCGCGTTCAGCTGCAGCTCAAGGGCTCGCCCTTCAAGCCGGGCGACACGGCCAAGCTCAGCATCAAACCGCCGCATGACGGCGAGGCCGTCGTCACCGTCGAGGGCGACCGCGTGCTGTGGAGCAAGCGCGTGGGCGTGAAGGCCTCGGGCACGGACATCGACATCCCCGTCAGCGCCGATGCGGCCTGGCAGCGGCAGGACCTCTACGTCACCGTCGCCGCCTTCCGCCCCGGCAGCGAGGGCGACCGCGTCACGCCGGCCCGCGCGCTGGGCCTGGTGCACCTGCCGATGAACCGGGAGGACCGCAAGCTGAAGGTGGCCATCGAGGCGCCGGCCAAGACCGTGCCGTCCACGACGCTGCCGGTCAAGGTGAAGGTGCCGCAGCTCGCCGGCAAGCAGGCCATCGTGACGCTCTCCGCCGTCGACGTGGGCATCCTCAACATCACCAACTTCAAGACGCCCGACCCGGCCGACTTCTTCTTCGGCAAGCACCGCTACGGCGCCGACATCCTGGACCTCTACGGCCGGCTCATCGAGAAGATGGACGGCAACGTCGCCCAGCAGCGCTTCGGCGGCGACGCCGGCAAGCGCGACACGCAGAGCATGCCGCGCAAGGTGCTGCTGGTGGACCTGTTCAGCGGCCCGGTGGCGCTGGATGCCAAGGGCGAGGCCGTGATCAGCGTGAAGCTGCCGGACTTCAACGGCACGCTGCGGCTGATGGCCGTCGTGTCGAGTGCCGACAGCTACGGCTCGACGCAGGCGGACACGGTCGTCGCCGCGCCGCTGGTGGCCGAGCTGAACATGCCGCGCTTCATCGCGCCGGGCGACAAGGCCACCATCGCGCTGGACGTGACCAACCTCAGCGGGTCACCGCAGGAGGTCAAGGTCGCTTTGTCCGCGACGGGGCCCGTGCGCATTACCGGCGAGGCGTCGTCGATCAAGCTCGCCGACAAGCAGCGCCAGATCCTGCGCTTCCAGGCCGAGGCGCTGGACGCCTACGGCCTGGCGCCGATCAAGCTGACCGTCAGCGCCGGCACGCTCAGCCTGGTGCGCGAGGCGGCGCTGCAAGTCCAGCCCGTTACGCCGCTGACGCGCGAGAGCCGCCGCATCCGCCTGGACGCCGGCGGCACACAGGTCATCGACAAGGCGCTGCTCGACGCCTACTGGGGCGGCTCGGCCACGCTGGCTTTGAGCGTCAGCAACACGCCGCCAATCGACATCAAGGAGCAGGTCAAGGGCCTGCTGATGTACCCCTACGGCTGCCTGGAGCAGACAACGTCCAGCGCCTACCCGCTGGTTTTCATCGACGACGAGGCCGCCAAGCGCTGGGGCCTGACCCCCGTGCCGCGAGAGGAACGCGCCAAGCGGCTGGAGGGCGCCTTTGCCCGCCTGGCCGGTATGCAGCAGGCGCGCGGCGGCTACGGCCTGTGGGCGGCCAGCAACCCGTATGAAGGCTGGCTGAGCGCCTACGTCACCGGCTTTTTGCAGGACGCGCGGGACGCCGGCTTTGCGGTGCCGGAAGGGCAGCTCAAGAAGTCGCTTGAGAACCTGACCGAGCAGTTCCAGCGCAGCCCCGGCCAGCAGACCATACCGCCCAAGGAGCCGCGCCGCAACCCCGCCGGCGCCATTGCCGACTACCGCGACGCCGAGCTGCTGCGCGTCGCCCACTCGCGCTTTGCCGAGGCCGCGCACGCCGGCTACATCCTCGGCCGCGAGCAGAAGGCGCCGCTGGCCACGCTGCGCACGCTGCACGACCAATACCGCGCGAACGCGCTGTCACCGCTGCCGCTGGTGCACCTGTCGCTGGCGCTGAAGGCCATGGGCGACGAGGCCCGTGCCAAGGTCGCCCTGGACGACGCGATGACGCGCGGCTACGGCTACCAGGTCGACGACGGCGTCTGGGGCCAGTGGCTGGGCGACTACGGCTCCCGCATCCGCGACCGGGCCCTGGCCTATGCGCTGCTGCTGCGCCACAAGGTGCAGCACGACAAGCGCGAGAACCTGCTGTTCGACCTGGCCGACGACTTCGGCAAGCGCAACTACTACTCCACGCAGGAGCGCCTGGCCCTCTTCCTCGCCGTGCAGGCCGCCACCAACGGCGCGGGCAAGGACGACGCCTGGAAGACGACGCTGGCCGTCGGCGCCAAGTCGGACGCCTGGGCCGGCAGCGGCACCGGCCAGCAGAGCTTCGAGCTGGCCCAGCTCAAGTCCGGCCTGACGCTGAAGAACGAGGGCACGGCGCCGCTGTATCTCGACGTCACGGCCCAGGGCTACCCCGTCAAGCCGCTGGCGCCGAGCAGCGACCGCATCTCGGTCGAGCGCGCGATGTTCACGACCGATGGCAAGCCGGTGACGGCTCGGCAGTTCACGACCGGCGAGATGTTCATCGTCCGCCTGCGCGTGAAGGCCACTCAAGCCATCAAGGACGGCCTGGTGGTGGACCGCATCCCGGCCGGCTTCGAGATCGAGAACCTGAATTTGAGCCAGGGGCCCCAGGCGGGCGAGTTCACGGTGGAGGGCGTCAATGTGGCGCAGGCGAATGCCAATGAACGCATCGTCCACACCGAGTACCGAGACGACCGGTTTGTGGCGGCGGCGCGGCTGGGGCAGCCGCTGGATCTGTTCTACCTGGTGCGGGCGGTGACGCCGGGCCGGTATGTGGTGCCGGCGACGTTTGCGGAGGATATGTATCGGGCGGAGATTCGGGGGGTCGGGAAGGCGGAGGGGGAGATCGTCGTGGTGGACAAGAAGTGAACCGCATCAAGGACGGTCGTATGGGCGTTTGCGGGGCGGACGTGCCCCCGTCCGCTAAAAGCGCATGGCGTCGCGCTCAAGGCCGCGATGCAGTGCTGTCAATCCTGCTCGGCGCCATCGCCATTCCCGCTCAATCCAACAGCTGCTCGGGGCCCGGTCTCCATAGCCTGCGCCTTTTGGATGCCCATACTGTTGAAGTGCAAGGCGACGGAGGCACCGCACGAACCCGGGACGGCGGCAAGACATGGCAAACCGTCGCCGGGCCCAGTCCTGATACCAAGGACGCTTTCGACCATCGCGAATTCGGAGGGCCGGCAGGTCACCGGCTTCAGAACGTCGCAGCGGCCAGCAACGTGGTGATCGAACAGCGCACCGGGCAGTCGGCATGGCGTATGAGATGGGAGGGCCTGCTTCTGGAAGTGCGCCGGAGCACGGCCTTTGTCTACGTCGGCGCGCTTAGCAGGCCCAACTGGTCTGACAAAGGCTGGCTCTTGGCCAGCGGCGATGTCGATGAGCATGCAATCGGCGATGGGGTAGACGATCTCCAGGACACCGGCCCTAACCTGAAAGTGGAATTCCGGCCGGGATCTGTCCGTGTCTGCACACCCAATTCGTGGCGCGACGCGCCCTGTGGCCCCGCGCTGAAAGGCGCACCGGACAGCCGGCCATTCCTGCTGACTGGCTTCGCCGTGGCGCCATCACGATTGGAAGATGGCCAGGCGCGTCCACGCGACGTCTACCTTGCCACCGAAGGCACCATCCTCCACTGGCAAAGTGACTCGTTTCGCTGGAGTCAGATCATGGCGCCGTCCGACTGGGTGCGGTGCAGCGGCTCTGTGCCACGACCGTAGGCTTGAGGCAACGCTTGTCCCTGACACCGCAGCCGCCATGCCACTGAGGCGCCTTGCGCTGCTCGGCGTGGCTTACCCACCACAACGCTGATGCCAACACTCGACACTGCGCAGAAATCAGGGTCGGGGCTCAACTTTTAAGTCCAGTGGCAGCTATTGGGTTGCCCGCTTGCGGCAGCACCCCAATCTCCTTACGATTCGAAAAATCGAAAGGAATAGCCATGGCCGAAGCCACCCTCACCGCCAAGGGCCAGACCACCATCCCCAAGGAAATCCGCGAGCGCCTGGGCCTGGAAGCAGGTGACAAGTTGACTTTCACGACCCTCAGCGACGGCACCGTCGTCATGCGCGCCAAGACCCGCCGCCTGCTCGACCTCGCCGGCAGCCTGACCCGCCCTGGCCAGCCCTCGGTCAGCGTGGACGAGATGAAGCCCTTCCGCGACTGACGCGGCGGTGAGCATCGCCATCGACACCAACGTCCTCGTGCGCCTGCTGGTGCGCGACGACGAAGCCCAGTACCAAGCCGCAAGTCGCCTGGTCGAACAGGCCGACACCGCTGGCGAGCCACTGCTCATCACGCTCGGCGTCATGCTCGAAACCGAGTGGGTGCTGCGCAGCCGCTATCGCCTCGCCAAGACCGCCATCGCCGCCACGTTCTCCGGTCTGCTTGAAACGGTTGGCGTCGTCCTGGAGCACGAGCCGACCGCCGAAGAGGCGCTCTACATCTGGAACCAGCATCCCGTCGCCGACTTCGCCGATTGTCTGCACAACGCGCGGGCAGCGCAGCTGGGGCGAACGCGCTTCGTCACCTTCGATGCTGGCGCCGCGAAGCTGCCACGCGGCGAACTGCTTGGCCCTTCGAGCTGACTCATCACCCCCAACGCAAATCCATCCCCGACAACGGCAGCTTCCTCACCCGATGCCCCGTCGCCGCGAAGATGGCGTTGCACACGGCCGGCGCCAGCGGCGGGAAAGCCGGTTCGCCCAGGCCGGTGACGGGGAACTCGGTCTTCAGGAAGTGCACGTCGATGCGCGTGGGCGACTCGGCGAGGCGGATCAGCGGGTAATCGCCGAAGTTGCTCTGCACGATGCGGCCGTCCTCGATGTCGAGCCGGGCGTGCAGCAGCGTGCCGAGGGCGTCGATGACCGAGCCCTGCACCTGGTTCTCGGCGCCGCTCAGGTTGACGACCTGGCCGCCGATGTCGCTGACCACCGTGACGCGGTCCACCTTGAGTTCGCCGTCGCGCGAGACCGTCACCTCGGCCACCTGGGCGATGTAGCCGCGGTGGCTGAAGTGGAAGGCGATGCCGCGGCCGCGGCCTTTTACTTGGTTAGGCAAGGGCGTGCCGCCCCAACCCGCACGCTTGGCGGCCTCCTGCAGCACGCGGCGCATGCGGCCCACGTGATACGGCTGGCCGCGCCCTTCGGTGGGGGCTTTCAGGTCTTCCTGGCCGAGCAGGTCGAGGCGGAACTGCAGCGGGTCGCGCCCTGCTGCGTGGGCCAGCTCGTCGATGAAGCTGTGGATGACCCAGGCGAACACATTGCTGCCCGGCGCGCGCCACGGGCCCATCGGGATGTTGCACTCGATGGGCGTCTGCTCCAGCAGGCAGTTGGGCACCCAGCGGGCCGGGAACTCGTCGCCGCTCAGGGCCGCGCCGCTGCCGGGCTGCAGCTGGCTGCGGCCGTCGCGCTCCACGCGGTTGGCGAAGGTGACGAAGTGGTCGTGCCAGGCCGTGACGCGGCCATTCGCATCCACGCCGCCGCGCAGGAAGTGGAAGCCGCCGGCACGGAAGTGGTCGTGCTGCAGGTCGTCCTCGCGCGTCCACACCAGTTGCACGGGCGCGGCCACGCGCTTGGCGATGGCCGCCGCCTCGACAACGTAGTCGGAACTCAGGCGCCGCCCGAAGCCGCCGCCGCTGCGCGTGATGTGCAGCTTGATCTGCTCTTTGGGAATGCCCAGCGTGCTGGCCACCAGGTTCGCCCCGGCGCCCGGGTTCTGCGTCGGCGCCCAGATCTCCATGATGCCGTCGTGCCACCAGGCGGTGCAGTTCTGCGGCTCGATGCTGGCGTGGGAGATGAACGGGTATTCATAGCGCGCCGTCACGGTCTTGGCGGCGCCTTGCAGCGCGGCCGTCACATCGCCATCGCGGCGCAGCGCGGCGGCGCCGGGCTGGGTCCCCAGCGCATCGGCTTGCTGCACGAACTGGCGCCAGCTGTCCTTGGCGTACTTGCCTTCGTCCCACTCCACGCGCAACTGCTTGCGGGCGCTGAAAGCGGCCCAGGTGTGGTCGGCCACGATGGCCACGCCCGGTAGCAGGCCGCGCAGGTCACCCGTGCCGCCCTCGATGACAAAGGCATCACGCACGCCGGGCAGCGCCTTGATGGCGTCCAGGTTGGCGCTTCGCACCTTGCCGGCGAAGACCGGCGACTTGACGAACACGGCGGTGAGCTGCCCCGGCTGGCGCACGTCGATGCCGAACAGCGGCTTGCCGGTGACGACGGCCGGGTTGTCGACGCCGCCGATGCGGGTGCCGAGCAGCTTGTACTTGCTCGGGTCCTTCAGCTTGACCTCGTCGGCCTTCGGCATGGGCAGCTGCGCCACGGCCGGCACCAGCGCGCCATAACCCACACGTCGCTTGGACGCCGCATGCACGACCTGGCCGCCGTCGGTGCTCAGTTCGGCCTCGGGCACGTTCCATTGCGCGGCGGCGGCGCGCAGCAGCAGCAGGCGCGCGGTGGCGCCCAGGCGCTGGAAGTCGGTGTAGTTGTTGGGCGTGGACGTGGAGCCGCCGGCGCTCTGGTTGCCGTAGGCGGGGTCGAGGTCGCCCTGCTCGATGCGCACGTCCTGCCAGCGCACGTCCAGCTCCTCGGCCAGCACCATGGGCAGGGAGGTCTTGATGCCCTGGCCGATCTCGGGTTGCTTGGAGATCAGCGTCACCGCGCCCGTGCCAGCGATGCGGATGAAGGCGTTGGGCTTGAACTCCGTCGTGCTCGCCAGGCTCGCCGGCTTGCCGACGGCTTCGCCCGCCGCTGTTGAGGTGCCGGGCAGCCACAGGCCGAGCAGCAGGCCGCCGCCGCCCTGCAAAAGCTGTCGACGTGAAGTGACCGGGCTCATGCCTTCTTCCCCTTGCGGTCCTGCTGGGCGATCTCGGCGGCGCGGTGCACGCCGGCGCGGATGCGCACATAGGTGGCGCAGCGGCACAGGTGGCCGTTCAGCGCCGCGTCGATGTCGGCGTCGGTGGGCTTGGGCGTCTGCTTGAGCAGGGCCGCCGCCGTCATGATCTGGCCGGCCTGGCAGTAGCCGCACTGCGGCACGTCCAGCTCTTGCCAGGCGCGTTGCAAGGGGTGCTGGTCCTTGGCGTCAAGGCCTTCGATGGTGGTGATGTCCAGCCCCGCCGCGCCCGATACGGGCAGCAGGCAACTGCGCTGCGGCGTGCCGTTGACGTGGACCGTGCAGGCACCGCACTGGCCGACGCCGCAGCCGTACTTCGTGCCGACGAGGTTCAGCTGGTCGCGAAGCACCCAGAGCAAGGGCGTGTCGGCGGCCACCTCGACGGCTTGCCGCTGCTGATTGATGCGAAGGTTGTATCGGGGCATGGGCTGCGAGCGGTGGTTGACTGGATGCGCCGGGGGGCGCGCGAGGATAGGGTCAGCAGCAGATCAATGCCAAGCCTGCTTGCGCGGAATCCGCGCCGCCATCTGCGCAATGCGCGCTTGACAGCGCTAAGGCGACGCCGACCCCAGGTGCCGGCGCAGGATGGCGGCCAGGCTGCCGTCCTGGTGCATGTCTGCCAGGGCCTGGCGGATCAGCCCGCGGTCGGCCGGGCTGATGCGCTGTCGTGACAGGGCCAGTGTCCCGACCGAGGGCTCGTTAGGTGCATAGGACGCGGTCACGAAGCGTTCGAACTCCGGGTCCTGCCGGCGTGCCAGCGCGAGCGAATTGCTGCCAATCAGCATGGCCTCGGCCCGCCCGGCCTTGAGCGCCCGCAAGGCGCTGGGCTGGTCGGGCGCTTCCACCACGCGCTTGTCGGCCCGCAGCTGGGCGATCCAGGCCTCCAGCGGCGGCACGAAGCGATAGCTGCGCACCACCAGCAGCCGCAGGCGCGGGTCGGCGTTGAAGGCCGCGGGCGTCGCCGGCACCTGCTCCACCCCGGGATGGAAGACAGTGAGCTGCCGCGACTGCACGTAGGGCAGCATCTCGAAGCTGCGCTCGCGGTCGGCGGTCGGCAGGGCCGAGGTGGTCAGGTCCAGCTGCCCCTGGTCCAGCAGCGCCCAGATGCGCACGCGCGACTCGGTCACGGCGTCGAAGCGGCAGCCGGTGCGGCGGGCCAGCTCGTCGATCAAGTCCTTGTCTATGCCCTGGTAGTGGCCGTCGCTGTCGCGGTAGTAGAGGGCGGCGTACTCGTAGAAGGCCACGCGATAGCGCCCGCAGGCCGACACTTCCGTGCAGACCAGCAGCAGACCCGTCAGCCACATGCGCCAGTGCATGCAGTCGAGTCTAGGCCCGGCTGCGACAATCACGCCCCCATGCTGAAGTTCGATCTCCTCACCACCGAAGGCCGCGCCCGTCGCGGCACGCTCACGCTCAACCACGGCGTCGTGCAGACGCCCATCTTCATGCCCGTGGGCACCTACGGCACGGTCAAGGGCGTCACGCCCCGCTCGCTGGAGGAGATGGGTGCGCAGATCATCCTGGGCAACACCTTCCACCTGTGGATGCGGCCGGGCCTGGACGTCGTCACGCAGTTCGGCGGCCTGCATCGCTTCGAGAGCTGGAACAAGCCCATCCTGACGGACAGCGGCGGCTTCCAGGTCTGGAGCCTGGGCGCCATGCGCAAGATCAGCGAGGAGGGCGTCAAGTTCGCCTCGCCCGTCAACGGCGACAAGCTCTTCCTGACCCCCGAGGTCAGCATGCAGATCCAGACGGTGCTCAACAGCGACATCGTCATGCAGTTCGACGAATGCACGCCCTACGAGAGCAAGGGCGTGCTGACGACCGAGCGCGAGGCCAGGCAGTCCATGGAGCTGAGCCTGCGCTGGGCCAAGCGCTGCATCACCGAGTTCGGCCGGCTGGAGAACCCCAACGCGCTGTTCGGCATCGTGCAGGGCGGCATGTTCACCAACCTGCGCGACGCTTCGCTGGCCGGCCTGGCCGAGCTGGACTTGCCGGGCTATGCCATCGGTGGCCTGTCGGTCGGCGAGCCCAAGGCCGAGATGCAGCGCATCCTGGGCCACATCGGCCACCAGCTGCCGGCCAACAAGCCGCGCTACCTGATGGGCGTTGGCACGCCGGAGGATCTGGTCGAGGGTGTGTCCCAGGGCATCGACATGTTCGATTGCGTGATGCCCACCCGCAACGCGCGCAACGGCCATCTGTTCACCCGCTTTGGCGACCTGCGGTTGCGCAACGCGCGTTACAAGGCTGACGAAAGGCCGGTGGATGAAACCTGCGGTTGCGAATGCTGCAAGGGCTTCAGCCGCGCCTACCTGCACCACCTGGACCGCTGCGGCGAGATGCTGGGCCCCATGCTGACCAGCGTGCACAACCTGCACTACTACCTGAACCTGATGCAGGAGATGCGCGACGCGCTGGACGCGGGCCGCTTCGAGGCCTGGCGGGCGCAGTTTGCGGCGGATCGGGCGCGCGGCATCTAGGCAGCGCCTGACGGCGCTGTCATGCGGAGGCGCCTCTCCCAAGACCTAGGGGGGTGCGGTCGCTTTTGGTGCGCTGAGTCCCCCGTTTGCAGGTCAAGAAACGTAAATCCGTCACACCTGTAAGACCAGAATCGCGCCGGCCTTCCCCGGATCAGGCGCGCGTGCCGCTGCCTGTAACTGCATGAAACAACGGGGTTGGTGAGCCAACTTTCCCCGAGGGTTTCAGACATGTCGATCAAGTCCCTGCGCGCTCGCGCTGCGGCCGCTCTGCGCCGCGCCTCCAAGAACGCATCCGCACGCGTTGAGGCCCCCCGCAGCGAGCCCTGGAAGATCGAGACGCTGGAGCCCAAGCTGCTGCTGTCGGCGGACGCGCTGCCGGCCGTGCACCTGCTGGCCAGCCAGAGCGAGGCGACGGCGCCCAAGGTCTACGGCTTCGAGCGCGGCGAGGGCGCGGCCTGGGTGGATGCGCGCGCGGCGGGCGACGACGCTAGCGGCCTGCTGCAGTTGGGCGCCGGCATCGCGCCGAGCGACGTGGCGGTGCGCCGCGTCATGGACGACGCCAGCGGCCAGGCCGACGCGCTGGAACTGGCGCTGCGCGGCACGGCCGACCGCGTGCAGATCCGCGGCTTCTTCACCGCCGCCAATCCGGTGCAGGCCGTCGCCTTTGCCGACGGCACGCGCTGGAGCGCCGACGAGCTGCCCGACCTCATCGAGACCGGCCCGCAGCGCCGGGCGCTGGCAGCGGGCGCGAACGCGGCCGATGCGGCTGACATTGGGGCCACGTACAACGCCACTGCGGAGTTCAGCACCTCGAGCAATCCCGCCGGCGTGTGGCGCTATGGCTATTCCCCGGTGGGCGGCGCCGCCTATGCCCTGACGCCCTTCGACGTGACCTCGGGCTCGGCCTGGAACAAGTCCGGCTACGTCCCCTCGGGCACGCCTGCTGCGTGGAAGAACACCGGCGGCGCCGCCCAATACGGTGTCGCTCCCGGTCAGATCTCCCTGCATCCGGGCCCGGCCGCCAACGGCGACTACGCCATCCTGCGCTTCACGGCGCCAGCCGACGGGCTGTACAAGGTGACAGGCCAGTTCTTCGCCGGCGACAGCGGCTCCATGAGCGGCAGCGTCGTGCTCAACGGCAATCTGTTCCAGCCGCTGCAGCAGTTCGCCAGCACCAGCGACGCCTCGGTGTTCTCGTTCGCACCGGTGCAAATGGCGAGCGGAGCCACCCTGGACTTCGTGGTGGGCAACAACGGCAGCTTCTACAGCGGCAACACGCCCCTGTCGGTCGTCGTCGAAAGCGTTGCCGTCGTCTCGCCCTCCGCCGGCAGCACCCTCTATCCCAGCGTCGGCAACAACCTCTACCTCTTCGGCCGCGGCGACGGCCCGACGACGGTGCAGTCCTATTCGGACCCCAACCTTGGCAAGGTCAACACGCTGCAGTTCAAGAGCGGCGTGCTGCCCKCCGACGTCAGCGTCGCGCGCGCGGTCGACGCCCAGGCCGGTGGCACCGTCGCGCTGGCGCTGACCATCAACGGCACCGCCGACGTCATCTCATTCAACGGCTTCCTGTACGGCGGCACGCCGGCCAACGAGTTCAACGGCCTGCAGAAGGTCACCTTCGCCGACGGCACGGTCTGGGACATCTCGCAGCTGCTCTTCCTGCTCGGCATGGGCACGGCAGGCAATGACAACTTCAGCGGTGGCGCGGGCGCCGACCTGTTGAACGGCGCGGCCGGCAACGACAGCCTGAACGGCGCCGGTGGCACGGACACGCTGTACGGCGGCGCGGGCAACGACACCCTGGAAGGCAGCGACGGCGACGACATCCTCGACGGCGGCAGCGGCGACGACACCACCAATGGCGGCCTGGGCAGCAACACGTTCCTGTTCGGCCGTGGCGACGGCTCGGACCGGCTGTACTACAACCACAACGGCGGCCAGGTTCGCACCAACACACTTCAGTTCAAGGCCGGCGTCGCACCGGGCGACATCGTCGTCAAGCAGGCTTACGACAACTACTTCGGCGGCAACCGCGCGCTGGAGCTCAGCATTGCCGGCACGACCGACAAGGTCACGATCAATGCGTTCTTCCTGAACGATGACCCGGCCAACGCCTACGCCGGCATCCAGAAGGTGCGCTTCGCCGACGGCACCGAGTGGACGGCCAACCAGATCGTCACGATGCTGCTGGCCGGCACGTCCGGCGATGACAACCTGCGCGGCACCGCTGCGGCCGACACCCTGACCGGCGGCGCCGGCAACGACACGCTCAATGGTGCTGCAGGTGACGACGTCATCTTGGGTGGCATCGGCAACGACAGCCTGATCGGTGAGGCCGGCGCCGACCAGCTCTTCGGCAACGAGGGTGACGACAGCCTGGACGGCGGCGACGGCAACGACACGCTCGAAGGCGGCGCGGGCAATGACACGCTGAACGCCGGTGCCGGCAGCAACATCTTCGTGTTCGGCCGTGGCGATGGCCAGGACCGCCTCTACTACAACCACAACGGCGGCCAGTCGCGCACCAACGTCATCGTCTTCAAGGCCGGCATCGCGCCGGGCGACATCGTCATCCGGCAGGCCTACGACAACTACTTCGGCGGCAACCGGGCGCTGGAGCTGAGCATCGCCGGCACGGCCGACAAGGTCACCGTCAACGCCTTCTTCCTCAACGACGACCCGGCCAACGCCTACAACGGCGCTCAGCGTGTGCGCTTTGCCGACGGCACCGAGTGGGATGCGGCGGCCATCGTCAACATGCTGTTCGCCGGCACCAGCGGCGACGACAACCTGCGCGGCACCAGCGACGCCGACATGCTCAACGGCGGCGCGGGCAACGACACGCTCAATGGCGCTGCGGGCGACGACGTCATCTCGGGCGGCACCGGCAACGACAGCCTGGTGGGCGAGGCCGGCGCCGACCAGCTCTTCGGCAACGAGGGCGACGACAGCCTGGACGGCGGCGACGGTGACGACACACTGGACGGCGGTGCCGGCAACGACACGCTGAACGCCGGCGCTGGCAGCAACACCTTCCTGTTCGGCCGTGGCGACGGCCAGGACCGGCTGTACTACAACCACAACGGCGGCCAGGCGCGCATCAACACGCTGCAGTTCAAGGCCGGCGTGCTGCCGGCGGACGTGATCGTCAGGCAGGTCTACGACAACTACTTCGGCGGCAACCGCGCGCTGGAGCTGAGCATCGCCGGCACCACCGACAAGGTCAGCGTCAACGCCTTCTTCCTCAACGACGACCCGGCCAACGCCTACAACGGCCTGCAGAAGGTGCGCTTCGACGACGGCACCGAATGGGACATCACGGCCATGCTGGCCCGGCTCTACGTCGGCACCGACGGCGACGACGTCTGGCGCGGCACCAACGCCGACGAGACCTTCAGCGGCGGCCTGGGCAATGACAGCATCTCCGGCGCGGGCGGCAACGACGTCATCGACGGTGGCCCCGGCAATGACAGCCTGGCGGGCGAAGACGGCGAAGACACGATCACCGGTGGCACGGGCAACGACAGCCTGAGCGGCGGTGCCGGCAAGGACTTGCTGCAGGGCGGTGAAGGCGACGACAGCCTCGACGGCGGTGACGGCGACGACACGCTGGACGGCGGGGCCGGCAACGACGGCTTCAACGCCGGCACCGGCAGCAACACCTTCCTGTTCGGCCGCGGCGACGGCCAGGACCGGCTCTATTACAACCACAACGGCGGCCAGGCGCGCATCAACACGCTGCAGTTCAAGGCCGGCGTGTTGCCGGCAGACGTGATCGTCAGGCAGGCCTACGACAACTACTTCGGCGGCAACAACAACGCGCTGGAGCTGAGCATCGCCGGCACCACCGACAAGGTCAGCGTCAACGCCTTCTTCTACTCCGACAACCCGGCTAACAGCTACAACGGCCTGCAGAAGGTGCGTTTCGACGACGGCACCGAGTGGGACATCGCGGCGCTGCTGGCCAAGGTACAGACCTTCACCGATGGTGACGACAACGTGCGCGGCACGATTGCCGACGAGGTCTTCAACGGCGGCCTGGGCAACGACGCAATAGCCGGTGCGGCCGGCAACGACGTCATCGACGGCGGCCCCGGCAACGACAACCTCTCCGGCGATGACGGCGACGACACCGTCACCGGTGGCACGGGCAACGACAGCGTCGGCGGTGGCAACGGCGTCGACCTGCTGCAGGGCGGCGACGGCAATGATTCGGTCAGCGGCGGCGCAGGCAACGACCAAATCTATGGCGGCGCGGGCGACGACAGCCTGGATGGCGGCGACGGTGACGACCTCATGGAAGGCGGCGCCGGCAACGACACGATCAGTGCCGGCACCGGCAGCAACACCTTGCTGTTCGGTCGCGGCGACGGGCAGGACCGGCTGTACTACAACCACAACGGTGGCGTCACCACGCGCGTCAATACGCTGCAGTTCAAGGCCGGCGTCGCGCCCGCCGATGTCGTCATCAGGCAGGCCTACGACAACTACTTCGGCGGCAACAACAACGCGCTGGAGCTGAGCATCGCCGGCACGACGGACAAGGTCACCGTCAACGGCTTCTTCTACACCGACAACCCGGCGAACAACTACAACGGTCTGCAGAAGGTCCGCTTCGACGACGGCACCGAATGGGACATCGCCTACATCCTGGCCACGCTGCTGGCCGGCACCCCGGGGGATGACAACGTCGCCGGCACCAGCGTGGCCAACGAGATGCACGGCGGCGCCGGCAACGACACGCTGGCCGGCCGCGGCGGCAACGACGTCATCTACGGCGACGAGGGCAACGACGCGCTGTACGGCGAGGACGGCGTCGACACGCTGGTCGGCGGCGCCGGCAACGACAGCCTCGACGGCGGCCCGGGCAACAACATCTACGTCTTCGGCCGCGGTGACGGCCAGGACAGCATCACCGGCCGCTACGACCCTGCAGCCGGCAAGCTCAACACCCTGCAGTTCCGCGCCGACGTGCTGCCGGGCGACGTGACGGTGCGCCGTGTCTACGAGAGCCAGAGCGGCGGCGTGAACGGTTTGGAGCTGGCCATCGTCGGCAGCAACGACCGCATCACGGCCAACTACTTCTTCTACGGCGACGACCCGGCCAACGTCTACAACTCGCTGCAGCAGGCCGTCTTCGCCGACGGCACGGTCTGGAACATCGCCCGCCTGCTGGAGCTGATGAGCGCCGGCACCGAGGCCAACGACAACCTGCACGGCACCACCGGTGTCGACGTCCTCACCGGCGGGCGCGGCGACGACCTCCTCAGCGGCTACGACGGCAACGACCGCCTGCTGGGCGGCGACGGCAACGACGCGCTCTACGGCGGCAACGGCAACGACACGCTGGACGGCGGCGCCGGCAGCGACTACCTGGACGCCAGCTACGGCAACAACACCTACCTCTTCGGTCGCGGTGACGGCCAGGACACCATCGTCTCGCAGTACGACGCGGCGGCGGGCAAGCTCAACACCGTGCAGTTCAAGGCCGGCGTGGCGGTGGGCGACGTGCTTGTGCGCCGCGTGACCGGCACGCAGGGCAATGGCAACGAATGCATCGAACTGGTCATTGCCGGCACGACCGACCGGCTGCTGATCAACTACTTCTTCCAGGGCGACAACCCGGCCAGCGTCTACAACCCCGTCCAGCAGATCCGCTTCGACGACGGCACGACCTGGAACATCGCCGCCATCCTGGCGGCCCTGGGCCAGGGCACGTCGGGCGATGACGTGCTGCGCGGCACTACTGGCGGCGAGACGCTGAGCGGCGGCCGTGGCAACGACAGCCTGGAGGGCCTGGACGGCAACGACACGCTGATCGGCGGCGACGGCAACGACGCGCTCTACGGCGGCAACGGCAACGACACGCTGGACGGCGGCGCCGGCAACGACTATCTCGACGCCAGCTACGGCAACAACACCTACCTGTTCGGCCGCGGTGACGGCCAGGACACCATCGTTTCGCAGTACGACGCGGCGGCCGGCAAGCTCAACACCGTGCAGTTCAAGGCCGGCGTGGCCGTGGGCGACGTGCTTGTGCGCCGCGTGACCGGCACGCAGGGCAATGCCAACGAATGCATCGAATTGGTCATTGCCGGCACGACGGACCGGCTGCTGATCAACTACTTCTTCCAGGGCGACAACCCGGCCAGCGTCTACAACCCCGTCCAGCAGATCCGCTTCGACGACGGCACGACCTGGAACATCGCCGCCATCCTGGCGGCGCTGGGCCAGGGCACGGCGGGCGACGACGTGCTGCGCGGCACCACCGGCGGCGAGACGCTGACCGGCGGGCGCGGCAACGACAGTCTCGAAGGCCTTGACGGCAACGACACGCTGGTCGGCGGCGACGGCAACGACGCGCTCTACGGCGGCAACGGCAACGACACGCTGGACGGCGGCGCCGGCAACGACTACCTGGACGCCAGCTACGGCAACAACACCTATCTGTTCGGTCGTGGTGACGGCCAGGACACCATCGTCTCGCAATACGACGCGGCGGCCGGCAAGCTCAACACCGTGCAGCTCAAGGCCGGTGTGGCGGTCAGTGACGTGCTGCTGCGCCGCGTGGGCGGCACCCAGGGCAATGGCAACGAATGCATCGAACTGGTCATTGCCGGCACGACCGACCGGCTGCTGATCAACTACTTCTTCCAGGGCGACAACCCGGCCAGCGTCTACAACCCCGTCCAGCAGATCCGCTTCGACGACGGCACGATCTGGAACATCGGTGCCATCCTGGCGGCGCTGGGCCAGGGCACGGCGGGCGACGACGTGCTGCGCGGCACCACCGGTGGCGAGACGCTGACCGGCGGACGCGGCAACGACAGCCTCGAGGGCCTGGACGGCAACGACACACTGCTCGGCGGCGACGGCGCCGATGCGCTGTACGGCGGCAACGGCAACGACACGCTGGACGGCGGCGCCGGCAACGACACGCTGGACGGCAGCTACGGCAACAACACCTATCTGTTTGGCCGCGGTGACGGGCTGGACCTCATCGTCTCCCAGTACGACGCGGCCGCGGGCAAGCTCAACACCGTGCAGTTCCGCGCCGGCATCACGACGGCCGATGTCGTGCTGCGCCGCGTGACCGGCACCCAGGGCGGCGCCAACGAATCGCTGGAGATCACTCTCGTCGGCAGCGACGACCGCCTGATCGTCAACTACTTCTACCAGGGCGGCACCAGCGCCAGCGTCTACAACCCCGTCCAGCAGCTGCGCTTCGACGATGGCACGGCCTGGGACCTGGCCGCCATCGCGGCGCGCATCGAGACGCCGCCCGCGACGACGACCATCAACGGCACCAACCTGGCCGACACGCTGACCGGCACGGCCGCCAACGAAACCATCAACGGCCTGGCCGGCAACGACACGATCGCCGGCGGCGGCGGCACCGACTTCCTGGCCGGCGGCACCGGCAACAACACCTATCTGTTCAACCGCGGTGACGGTGTCGACACCATCCTCTACAGCGGCGACACCAACGGCAGCCGGCTCAACGTCGTGCGCCTAGGGCCGGGCATCCTGACGACCGACCTCGTCCTCAAGCGCCTCGTCGACAGCCAGACCAACCGCTACAGCGCCCTGCAGATCGGCATCCAGGGCACGGCCGACAAGCTGGTCATCAACTACTTCCTGGAAAGCGACAACCCCACCACCGCCTACAACCCGGTCCAGCAGCTGCAGTTCGACGACGGCACGATCTGGACGGCCAGCCAGATCTTCGCCCGCATGAACCTGCCCACGGTGGGCGACGACTCGCTGACCGGCTCCACCCTCGGCGAGACGCTGGACGGCGGCGACGGCAACGACAACCTCAGTGCGCGCGGCGGCAACGACACGCTTCTTGGCGGCGCGGGCGACGACCTGCTCTACGGCGAGATCGGCAACGACACGCTGGACGGCGGCACCGGCAACGACTACTTCAGCGTCGGCGCCGGCAACAACACCATCACGCTGGGCCTGGGCGACGGCGTCGACACGCTGGCCTACACCGACTACGACACCAGCAAGACCAACACGCTGCTGTTCAAGGCCGGCATCGCGCCCTCTGACGTCAAGCTCAGCCGCGTGCTGGAAGAGGCCGCGCGCAGCTACCGCGCGCTGGAAGTGGCCTACGGTGCTGGCGGCGACAAGCTCATCGTCAACGCCTTCTTCGAGAACGAAGACCCCAACCGCGGCTACAACCCGCTGCAGAAGATCCAGTTTGCCGACGGCACCGTCTGGAGCATCACCGACATCCAGGCCATGGTGCTGGCCAGCACCGCTGGCGCCGACACGATCAGCGGTACCGCCTGGGCCGAGACCATCGACGGCGGTGACGGCAACGACACCCTCAGCGGCGGCGCCGGCAACGACACGCTCAAGGGCGGCGGCGGTGACGACCTGCTCTACGGCGGCACCGGCAACGACACGCTGGACGGCGGCACCGGCAACGACTACTTCAGCGTCGGCACCGGCAACAACATCATCACGCTGGGCCTGGGCGACGGCAGCGACACGCTGGCCTACACCGACTACGACACCAGCAAGACCAACACTTTGCTGTTCAAGGTCGGCATCGCGCCCGCCGACGTCAAGCTCAGCCGTGTTCTGGAAGAGGGTGCCCGCGTCTATCGCGCGCTTGAAGTGGCCTACGGTGCCGGCGGCGACCGCCTCATCGTCAACGCCTTCTTCGAGAGTGACGACCCCAACCGCGGCTACAACCCGCTGCAACGCATCGAGTTCGCCGACGGCACCGTCTGGAGCCTGGCCGACATCGTTGCGCGCGTGAACGCCGGCACGGATGGCGCCGACTACCTCACCGGCACGGTCACGGGCGAGACGCTGGACGGCGGCGCCGGCGGCGACACCCTTGCCGGCCGCAGCGGCAACGACACGCTGCGCGGCGGCACCGGCATCGACACCCTGTCCGGCGAGACCGGCAACGACACGCTGGAAGGCGGCGACGGCGACGACCTGCTCTACGGCGGCGACGGTGCCGACACGCTGGACGGCGGCACCGGCAACGACTACTTCAGCCTCGGCAACGGCAGCAACACCATCCTGCTGGGCCTG
Organism: Roseateles sp. P5_E8; assembly: GCF_054177665.1. Taxonomy (NCBI): domain Bacteria; kingdom Pseudomonadati; phylum Pseudomonadota; class Betaproteobacteria; order Burkholderiales; family Sphaerotilaceae; genus Roseateles; species Roseateles sp. P5_E8. Next base: position 49,308 of record NZ_JBGCUM010000005.1, read on the forward strand.
GGCGACGGCGTCGACACGCTGGCCTACACCGACTACGACACCAGCAAGACCAACACGCTGCTGTTCAAGGCCGGCATCGCGCCGGCTGACGTGAAGCTCAGCCGCGCGCTGGAAGAGGGCGCCCGCACTTACCGCGCGCTGGAAGTGGCCTACGGCAACGGCGGCGACAAGCTCATCGTCAACGCCTTCTTCGAGAGCGACGACCCCAACCGCGGCTACAACCCGCTGCAGAAGATCCAGTTCGCCGACGGCACCGTCTGGACGCTGGCCGACATCGTCGCGCGCACCCTGGCCGGCACGCCGGCCAACGACACCATCATCGGCACCATCGCGTCGGAAACGCTGGACGGCGGCGCCGGCAACGACAGCATCAGCGCGCGCTCGGGCAACGACGCCGTCAACGGCGGCGCGGGCGACGACAGCCTCACCGGTGAGGACGGCAATGACGTCTTCGACGGCGGCACCGGCAACGACACCCTCAACCCCGGCAACGGCAACAACACCTATTTGTTCGGTCGCGGTGATGGGCAGGACACGCTGCTGGAGAGCCCGCACAACACCAGCAAGGTCAACACGCTGCAGTTCAAGGCCGGCATCGCTGCGGCGGACGTCATCGTGCGCCGCGTCTTCGACTACCGCACGGCCCAGTACACGGCCATCAGCCTCAGCCTGGCCAACAGCGACGACAAGGTCACCGTCTCCTACTTCTTCTACGGCAACGACCCGAAGAACGGCTACAACCCGCTGCAGCAGGTCAGGTTCGACGACGGCACGACCTGGGACCTGAACGCCCTCGTCGCCGAGGTCGGCAAGGCCGTCGGCATGGACCTCGTCGTGCAGGGTGTGTCGGTCGCACCGGCCGGCGGCGCCAGCCAGTTCCTGTCCGGCGGCCTGGTCACCGTCACCTGGACGACGCGCAACCAGGGCCCCACCGCCACCATCGGCGACTTTGCCGACCGCGTCACGCTGCGCACCGCCGGCGGCGACGTGCTGGCCGAGTTCTTCCTGCCCTATGTCGAGGCCACATCGGGTGCGCTCGCGTCCGGCGCCTTTGTCACCCGCACCGCCACGCTCAAGCTGCCCGACGGCCCGACCGGCGCCGGCAGCCTGCTGGCCGTCATCGAAAGCGACTTCGGCAACACGCAGAAGGAAGGCGGCGTTACCGAGACCAACAACCGCGGCCAGATCGCCTTCACGAGCACGCTGGCCGAGTACGTCAACTACGTCAACCTGGCGGCCAGCAACCTCAGCATCACGCCCGCAGGCGACTGGCAGAACGGCGACGCCGTCACCGTCGGCTGGACGACCAGCAACGCCGGCACCGTCCCGCCGGGCCGCAACTGGACCGAGCGCGTCGAGGTGCTGAACCAGACCACCGGCGTCGTCATCGCCAGCGTCACGCGCACCGGCACGCCGGCTGAAGCCGCACCCGGCGCCAGCGTCAACCGTACGGCCACGTTCAACTGGCCCGGCGGCGCCAACGCGGCCGGCGCCATCCGCCTGCGCGTCATCGTCGACGCCGGCAACGAGATCGCCGAGTTCAACAGCACCGGCACGCTGGAGAACGACAACCAGCTGGAACGCAACGTCAACGTCGGCAGCGACCTGATCGCCCGCAACCTCAGCCTGGACTCGGGCACACCCACGTCCGGTGACGTGCTGACGCTGCGCTGGGAGGACGTCAACCAGGGCCATGTCGCCACCAACCTGACGCACCAGGACCGCGTCGTCATCCGCCAGCGCAACGCCGACGGCAGCGCCGGGCCCATCCTCGTGGACACCCTCGTCAGCTTCACCGGCGCAGCAAGCCTGCCGCTGGCTGCGGGCGAGGTGCGCCAGCGCAGCTATGGCTTCGCGCTGCCGCAAGGCCTGAAGGGCGCCGGCACCTTCGACGTGACCGTCAGCGTCGACCGCAGCAGCACCGGCGCGGGCATCCTGTTCGAGGCCAATGCCGACGGCACGGCCGAGAGCAACAACGACGCGGCCTGGAGCTTCACAGCCGCGCTGCGCACCTATGCCGACCTCGCCGTCACGGCGGTCGACGTGCCCGCCAGCGCCAGCTCGGGCACCGACATCAGCGTCGCCTGGACCGTCAAGAACAACGGCGGCGCCGCTGCCACCGCGACGGGTGGCTGGGTCGACCGCATCGTGCTGAGCCGCGACAGCATCGTCGGCAACGGCGATGACGTGGTGCTCGCCGAGATCCCGCGCGGCAGCGCCCTGGCGGCCGGCAGCGACTACAGCCAGACCGCCACCGTGCGCATCCCCTCGCGCATCGACGGCGCCTACCGCATCGCCGTCATCAGCGACGCGACCGCCAAGGTCAACGAGCCCGACACGCGCGCCGACAACGCCAAGCTCTCGGCGGCGATCACCATCACGCAGACCTACGCCGACCTCGTGCCGACGCTGACCCTCGTGCCGGCCGAAGTCTTTGCGGGCCGCAGTGCGCGCGTGGAGTGGTCCGTCCGCAATTCGGGCACCGTCGGCACCGACGTGAACCGCTGGGTCGACCAGGTCTACCTCAGCAGCACGCCCACCCTGACGGCGCAGTCCACGCTGCTCGGGTCCGTCACCCGCGTGGGCACGCTGGCCAAGGACGACAGCTACGCCGCCGGCCTGGACTTCACCGTGCCGCGCGACGCGGCCGGCCAGCGCTACTTCATCGTCAAGACGGACGCCTTCACAGCGGTCTATGAACTGGGCCGCACCGACAACAACGTCGTCGTTGCCACCGACGCGACCTTGGTCAAGGCCGAGCCCAAGCCCAACCTGTTGGTCGAAGGCGTCAGCGTGCCCGCGAACTGGCGCGTCGGCCAGACCGTGCAGCTCAGCTACACGGTGCGCAACGCCGGCAACGATGCCGTCAGCGGCTTCTTCGGTGAGGAGATCCGCCTCGTCGACACGCTGGGCCTCGCGCCCACGCAGGTGCTCACCAGCACCTGGGCCTTCCAGACCCTGGGCGCCGGCGGCACGCTGGTGCAGAACTTGAACCTCGCCGTGCCCGCCATCCCGCCGGGCAACTGGCGCCTGGAGATCGCGGCCGACAAGGGCAACTACGTCGTCGAATCCAACGAGGCCGACAACGTCACCCCGGTCGCCATCGCCGTCATCGCGCCCGACCTCGTCGTCGGCAGCCTGGCCACCACCGGCCTGCTGAAGGGCGGCGAAGCCATCACGCTGAACTGGGTCACCCGCAACATCGGCAGCGCGCCGGCCGCCAACATCCGCGAGAAGGTCTACCTGTCCAAGGACGGCAGCATCGACGCCGGCGACACCTTGCTTGGCGAGCGCCCGCTCATCGACAGCCTGGCCGCAGGCGCCAGCAGCAACGGTAGCTGGAGCTTCACGCTGCCGGTCGACCTGTCGGGCTCATGGCGCCTCATCGTCGTGACCGACACCGGCGCCGCCAACAACGAGTCCACGAACGAGGGCAACAACCAGGACAGCCTGGCCATCAACGTGGCCCAGGACGCCTATGCCGACCTGGCCGTGCTCAGCGTCAGCGCGCCCACGCAGGTCATCGACGACCCGGCCAGCATCACCGTGGAGTGGACCGTCAAGAACGAAGGCCCCGGCGCCGGCCGCGCGACGAGCTGGACCGACCGCGTCATCTACAGCACCAACGCCATCCTCGGCGACGGCGACGACATCGTGCTGGCCAACGTCCAGCACGACGGCGCGCTGGCCTCGGGCGCCAGCTACGACGGGCATCTGAACTACGCCTTCGGCCCCGCCTTCAGCCGCCACGGCACCATCTTCGTGAAGTCGGATGCCACCGGCGCCGTCTGGGAAAACGGCAGCGAGACCAACAACACCAAGGACGCCGGCCACGCCACCGACGTGATGCCCATCGCCTACGCGGACATGCGCGTCGAGGCCGTCAGCACGCCCAGCACCGCCTACAGCGGCCGTGACCTGACGGTGCAATGGACCGTCGCCAACCGCGGCATCGGCATCACCAATACGACGAGCTGGAGCGACAGCGTCTGGCTGAGCAAGAACGCCGACGGCAGCGGCCAGACCTTCAATCTCGGCAACGCCGGCCACCTCGGCCAGATGGCCGTGGGCGACACCTACAACCGCAGCATCAATGTGCGCCTGCCCGAGGGCATCTCGGGCGACTGGTTCCTGAACGTCTCCACCAGCGGCCCCTACGAGTTCATCTACGGCGACAACAACACCGGCCACTCGCTGGCCGTGCCTGTCACGCTGAGCGACTCACCCGACCTCATCGTTGAGAGCCTGGACGCGCCGGCCACCGCGCAGGAAGGCGCCCTCGTCGACGTCAGCTGGACGGTGCTGAACCAAGGCCTCGCCCGCGCCGCCGGCCAGTGGCAGGACACCGTGCTGCTGCTGGCGCCCAACGGCTCCACCGTCGTGCTGGGCAACTTCGTCTACGACCGCGGCCTGGACGCCGGCAAGAACTACGCGCGCACCGAGCAGGTCCGCCTGCCCAGCAAGATCGAAGGCGGCTACCGCCTGCGCGTCGTCACCAACAGCCTGGTCGGCAGCGGCGGCAGCCCGCAGGTCTACGAGTACGGCGACGCCCGCAGCAACAACACGACGACAGACACCGACGCCATCGTCGTCAGCCTGAACGACAGACCCGACCTGCGCGTCACCGACATCGACCTGCCCGCCAGCGTGACGGCCGGCACCAGCCTGGGCCTGAAGTTCACGGTCGGCAACTTCGGCCCTGAGGCCACCTCGGGCCAGTGGCAGGACTACGTCTACCTGTCGCTGGACGGCATCGTCAGCGGCGACGACGTGCTGCTGGCGCGCGTCGACAGCGGCTCGGCCCTGAGCCCGGGCGGCGAACCCTACACGACCACCGTCAACGGCGTCGACATCCCCATCCGCTACCGCGGCGACGTCTACATCATCGTCGCGGCCGACGGCGGCAACCGCATCGACGAGTACCCCAGCGACAGCAACAACACGCGTGCCGAGCGCATCCACATCGATCCCATCCCGTTCGCCGACCTCGTCACCAGCGACGTCGTCGCGCCCGACCAGGCCGTGCACGGCGCCAACATCGAGGTGCGCTACAAGGTCACGAACAAGGGCTCGGCCACGACGCGCGGCGACGCCGCGACGACCAACAGCTGGACCGACACCATCTGGCTGACCGTCGACAAGACCCGCCCCAACCCGGGCAAGGGCGACATCAAGATCGGCCAGGTCACGCACACCGGCCATCTGGCCATCGGCGAGGACTACCTCGGCCTGGTCAACGTGCAGATCCCCGACAACATCCAGTCGGCGCGCTACTACGTCACTGTCTGGAGCGACACCTACGACGCGATGCTGGAGGACACGCTCTCCAGCAACATCAACCCCGACGATCCGACCCAGATCGACAACAACAACTACAAGTCCCGCGATGCGGACGGCATCGGCCCGATGAAGGTGCTGGGCATCACGCCGCCCGACCTGCAGGTCACCAGCGTCATCGCACCCACCACTGCGGCCGCCGCCGGCAGCTACACCTTCAGCTACACGGTGAAGAACCGCGCCGACGCCTTCGAAGGCGCCTGGACCGACAAGGTCTGGCTGATGGACAACCCCGATCCGACGCAGGCCAAGGTCTACTGGCTGCTCGGCGAGTTCAAGCAGCAGCGCGCGCTGGGCAACGGCGAGTCCTACAGCGTCAGCCAGACGGTCGACCTCGGCCCCTCGGTCAGCGGCGCCTACCTGGTCGTGCAGACCGATGCCAACTACGGCTACACCGGCCGCAACGACGTGACCGAGGTCGCGGAGGACAACAACGTCAACCGCGCCGCGTCCAACGTGACCAACGCGCCGGCCGACCTGCGCGTCACCAACGTCACCACGCTGCCGACCAACTACTCCGGCGAGGACACCACCGTCACCTGGACGGTGCAGAACTTCGGCGCCGCCGTCTGGAGCGGCACCAAGGGTTGGCTGGACCACATCTGGGTCAGCCCGGACCCGACCTTCATCCCGTCACGCGCCACGCAGATCGGCTCGGTCGTGCACAGCAACACGACGACGTTGGGTGCCGGCGAGAGCTACACCGCCAGCGCCGTCGTCACGCTGCCGCCGGGCACCGACGGCAAGTACTACATCTACGTGATGGCGGACGGCAAGCACTACCCCGAGTCGCTGGCCCCCGAGATCGGGCGCGGTGAAAGCGCCGACCCGCGCTACCAGTCGCAGGACGAGATCCTCGCGCCGACCACGCCGCACAGCGACTTCAACGCCTACACCCGCGACATCTACTACACCACCTCGGTCTTCGAGGGCGCCCGGCGCGACAACAACCTCGGTCAGGGCACGCTGGACATCATCTATCGCGAGCCCGATCTGCAGATCGACACGATCACGGTCGACAACCCCAACCCGGGCTCGGGCGACACCATCACGGCGACCTGGACGGTCACCAACCGCGGCACGCGCGACACCCGCGTGGCGGGCTGGTTCGACGGCGTCTACCTGTCGCGCGACGCGACGCTGGACCCGAGCGACTACCCCCTCGTCGACCGCAGCACTTATGCCGAGACGCTGCTGCGCGCCCGCCAGGTCTACCTGACCGACGCAGTGGGCAAGCCGCGCTTCCTGAAGCCCGGTGAGAGCTACACGCAGACGGCCACGTTCGCGATCCCGACGTCCATCAGCGGCGACTTCAAGCTCATCGTCAAGGCCGACACCGGCGTCTTCAAGGACTTCTACGCGCAGGTGCCGAGCACCATCCGCAGCGGCCTGCTGGTCATCGCCGAGAGCGGCGCCAACAGCGTGCTGGAGTTCAAGGACGAGGCTAACAACACCGCGCAGATCGCGCTGCCAATCACGCTGGCCGCGCCGCCCGACCTGCAGGTCACCAGCGTCACCGCGCCCGACGCCGTCATCGCCGGCCAGAACTTCACGGTCGCCTACAAGGTCGACAACCTCGGCGGCAAGACGCCGACGGACCAGGGCAACTGGTACGACATGGTCTACCTGTCCAAGGACCGTTTTCTGGACCTGAACAAGGACCGCTACCTCGGCTATGTGCAGCATGGCGGCGGCCTGGCCGCTGGCGGCAGCTACACGGGCAGCCTGACCTACACCGCGCCGCGCGACCTTGAAGGGCCCTACTACGTCTTCGTCGTGACCGACCCGGCCCGCATCTGGGGCAGTGGCGAGACCGGCCAGGTGCTGGAGTTCGGCAAGGACGACAACAACAACGGGGCGGCGGTGCAGCCCATGCGCATCGAGACGCCGCCGCCGGCGGATCTGGTCGTCACCAACGTCATCGTGCCGCCCAGCGCCAAGGTGGGTGACGAGGTCGAGATCACCTTCACGATCCAGAACACGTCCATCAACCCGGCCTATGGCCGCTGGACCGATGCGCTCTACCTGTCCGCCGACAACGCCTGGGACCTGAACGACATCCAGATCGGCAAGGTCGCCCATGTCGGCGACCTCGGTGAGAACGGCACGTACACCGCCAAGCTGACGGCCAAGCTGCCGGCACTGAAGGACGGTGGCTGGCGCGTCATCGTGCGGCCCGACCTCTACAACGAGGTCTTTGAAGGCCGCATCACCTACACCGACACCGGGCTGAACCTGCCGCCCGGCGAGGCCAATAACCGTGCCGCCTCGGGCGCGACGCTGAACGTCACCGTGCCGGTGCTGACCGTGGCGCAGACGCTGTCCACCACGCTGTCCAACGGTCAGACGCAGGTCTACAAGGTCAGCGTCGGCGCTGGCGAGACGCTGCGCGTGCTGCTCGACTCGACGGCCGCCACCGGCGCCAACGAGGTCTATGTGCGCTGGAACGACGTGCCCACCGGCAGCGCCTTCGACGTGGCCTACAGCAACCCGGTCTCGCCCGACCAGACGCTGCTGGTGCCCACCACCAAGGCCGGCGACTACTACATCCTCGTGCGCTCCCGCCAGGGCGGCAACGCCACGCCGGTGACGCTGCGCGCCGACCTGCTGCCGCTGTCCATCACCAAGGTCACGCCCGACCAGGGCGGCGTCGGCGACGACGACCACCGCTGGGTGACGATGGACATTGAAGGTGCCCGCTTCGCGGCGGGCGCGCTGGTCAAGCTGGCCCGCCCGGGTGAGTTCGAGATCGAACCCGAGCGCTGGCAGGTGCTGGACGCGACCCACATCCGTGCCGTCTTCGACCTGCGCCATGTGCCGCTGGGCATCTACGACGTCATGGTCACCAACCCCGACGGCTCGCGCGTCGTCGAGCCCTACCGCTACCTGGTCGAACGCATGATCGAGGTGGACGCGGCCATCGGCGTCGGCGGCCCGCGCAACATCGAGCCCGGCGACTCGGCCACCTACAGCGTCAGCCTGCAAAGCCTGACCAACGTCGATACGCCTTATGTGCGCTTCGACGTCGGCGCGACGGACATGGGCAACAGCGCCAACGTGCTGGAAGGCCTGGCCCTGCCCTATGTCGTGTTCGGCTCCAACGTGGGCGGCATGCCGGATGGCGCCATTGCGGCCGGCGACGGCAACAACCAGGCCTATGGCACCACGCCCACCACCGGCGTGCGCGCCGACGTGCCCTGGGCCGCGCTGGACGGCATGACCAACACGAACGGCTGGAACCTGGCGCCGGGCTATGCCTTCGACCTCGCCTCCAACGGCTTTGCCGGCGCCACCTTCAAGGTCCAGACCTACCCGGGCTTGCAAGAGTGGATCAACTACGACTTCGAAGGCCTGCGCGACAAGCTCTACGCCATCCGTCCGGACTGGAAGGCCGCCGGCCTGCTCGATGAAGGCGTTAGCGGCCTGAACCGCATCTCCCCGGGGCTGACCGCCAAGTTCCTCTCCACCGACCCTGAAGTCCACATCACCAAGGAAGAGGCCGTCGCCATGCCCTTCCGCTTCGACACGCTGGCCAGCGTGACCACGCTGACGCGCGACGAGTTCATCGCCGACCAGACCCGCCACGCCAAGGCGCTGCGCGCGGCCATCCTGGCCGATGCCACCGCACCCAACACGCTGGCGGTGCTGGCGGCAGACGAGGCGCAATGGGTCAAGGGCTGGCTCGGCGCGTTGGAAGCCGCCGGCCTGCTGCGTGCCGAGGGCACCGCCCCGGCCATCCGCAGCGACGAGCTGGTGCTGAGCCTGAACGCCACGCTGGCCACCGGCATCCTGATGTCCAAGGCCGGTGACAGCTACCGCACGCAGAACGACCTGCTCGGCTTCTTCGCCAAGGTGCAGCAGTGGTACGGCGACACGGCCAAGTACGCCGGCGACCGCAACGCCGCGCACGCGCCGGTCGACTATGTGGAAGTCCGCGAGGTCGAGGACGGCGGCACCGTCGAGATCCCCGTGCCTGTGGCGCCCAATGCGGCCGACTACGACCAGCACGCCGGCCAGTCCACGCACTTCATCAGCTTCGACGTCTTCGCCGGCAACCGCGCCGAGCTGGAGTACCTGCGCCACATCGGCGTGCTGGATGCCGAGTTCCGCCCGGTCGGCCCGCAGGCGCTGAACCTCACCAGCTACCTGCAGCAGGCCGCGCAGGCCCAGGCCAACGCTGGCGCCGCCATCAGCGTGCGCGGCCCGCAGGCCCTGCCCGCCGCCAACGGCTCGACCTACATCCCGACCGACTACGCGCTGCCCTACACGCTGTCGTTCAACAACCCGACCAGCGCCGCCGTGGGAGAAATCCGTCTCGTGACGGCCATCGACCCCGACCTCGACTCGCGCAGCCTGCGCCTGGGCGACCTGAAGATCGGCGACATCAACATCCACATCCCCACCGGTCAGGCCGTCTTCCAGGGCGACTTCGACTTCACCGGTGCGCCGGGCAAGGGCTATGTGCTGCGCGTCAGCGCCGGCATCGACGCCGAGGCCCGCGTGGCGACCTGGCTGCTACAGGCCATCGACCCCGACACCGGCGAGGTGCTGCACGACCCGGCCCGCGGCCTGCTGCCGCCGGACGCGAACGGCAAGGCCACCGGTGGTTTCGCGAGCTACACCATCAGTGCGAGCGACACCGCGCAGAGCGGCGCCAACATCAGCGCCTCGGCGCGTGTGTTCTTCGACGCCACGCCGCCCATCGTCAGCTCGTCCATCAGCCACACGCTGGACGCCGATGCGCCGGTCACGACGTTGACCGTGACCAGCAACGGCAACAACGCCAGCGGCCAGCCCACCTACAAGCTGAACTGGAAGGCCGTCGACGACGCGGCCGGCGTCAAGCACGTGACCGTCTACGTCGCCGAGGACGGCGGCGACTTCAGGATCTGGCAGAAGCAGGTGGCCGGTGCCGAGAGCACCGCCATCTTCGCGGGCCAGGCCGGCAAGCATTACGAGTTCCTGGCCGTCGCCACCGACAACGCCGGCAACCGCGAGGCCGCCAGCATCAGCAACGCCGTGCTGCCCGACGACGGCAGCCGCACCGAGGCCCAGCAGGGCCTGGGCGTGACCGACACGCTGGACCAGACCGGCGAACTGCCGGCCGCCGCGCCCGACCGCAACTACAGCCCCAGCGACCTGTTCGCGCAGGCCGCACAGCGGCTGCCCGGCTTCGTCATCACGCCGGCCCTCGGCGGCCTGGGTGCCGACCTGCAATCGGTGCTCGCACCGCTGCAACTGCGCGGCTTCGCCAGCGGCTTTGGCGCCAGCCAGGGCGCCATCGGCGCGCTCGCCATGGCCGAACTGGCCGACGGTTCCGTGCTGGCCAGCGCCGGGTCCGAACGCAACCAGGTCTTCCATTTCGGCAAGGAGGGCGGCCGCTCCGTGCAGCCGCTGTTCACGACCGAGGCCGCCATCCTCGACATGGCGCTGGACGCCGTCGGCAACCTCTGGGTCATGACCGGCTCCGAGCTGCTGATGATCGACAGCGGCAGTGGCGCCGTCATCAGCCGCACCCGCGCCCCCGCCGGCGAGCCGCTGACGCATGCGCTGGCCATCCAGCCCGGCACCGGCCTCATCTTTGTGGCCAGCGGCAACGGCGTAGAGATCTTCGACCCCAAGGCCACCAGCGCCGCCCAGGCCTGGAAGCACTTCAGCAACACCCGCGTCGGCGACCTCGCCTTCGGCCCCGACAACCGCCTGTGGGCCGTGCGCTGGACCGGCAGCGACGTCAAGGGCGCGCTGCCCGAGGCGACGACCGACATCGTCAGCTTCCCCATGAGCGGCCGCACCGTCGGCCGCGCCGAGCTGGAGTACCGCCTGCCCGGCCTGGTCGACAGCATCACTTTCGGCAAGGCCGGCACCGGCCTCGCCGGCCTGCTGCTGGCCAGCAGCAACACGGCACAGCGCCCCGTCGCGGCTGACGGCAGCACGGCCGTTGCGCACACCAGCGCGGTCTGGGCCATCGAGCTGTCCAGCCGTCGCAGCCTGAAGCTCGCCGAAGGCGGCACGCGCGGCGAGAGCATCGTCGCGACGGCCGACGGCCGCGTGCTTGTCGCGCAGACCAACCGCATCGACGAGCTCGCGCCCATCAAGGCGCCCAAGGTCGTCTCCGCCAGCGTCGCCGACGGCGCCCTCGTGCCGCTGCCGCTGACGCAGCTCGCCATCAGCTTCGACCAGGCCATGTGGACCGGTGCCGACGGCGCGGACACCACCAGCGCGTCTTCGGTGTTGAACCCGAAGAACTACAGCCTCATCGCCACCGGCGCCAACAGCAACCTGATCCTGACGCCCGAGAGCGTGCGCTGGGATGCGGCGAGCAAGAGCGTCATCCTGACGTTGCCCAACCTGCCCGCCGGCGGCTGGCGCGTTGAGGTCGTCAACACCGTGCGCAGTGGCGCCCAGGTCACGCTGGGCGAGGCCTGGGGCCTGGTGTTCACGGCCGTCACCGACATCTCCAACCTCGTGCGGCTGGAGTTCGCCGACACCCGCGCCGACCGCCTGACCGGCGCGATCAGCTACGACGTCAACATCACCAACATCGGCGTCGACGACCTCAAGGGCCCGCTGATGTTGCTGCTGGACCCGGGTCGCTACTTCGGCGACAGCATCCTCGGTGCTGCCCAGGGCGATGGCGCCCAGGCAGAGCTGTGGGTGCTCGACCTGACGGCCGCGCTGCAAGGCAACCTGCTGAAGACCGGCGAGACGCTGGCCAACCGCACGGTCACCGTGCGCCCGGCCAGCAGCTTCGGCACCACGCCGGGCTCGGGCCAGATCGTCAAGGTCAACCTGGGCCATGGCGTCTACGCACTGCCCTACGACAACACGCCGCCGGTGCTCGGCCAGCTCAAGGCCGATGGCAGCCTGGACCTCACCACCGTCGACTTGCCTGCCGCCACCGCCGGTGCGGCCTGGACGGCCAACCTCGGCGCCGTCGACACGGATGGCCGCCTGTTCTTCTGGGAGCTGGTCAGCGCGCCCGCCGGCATGACGATCACGCAGGACGCGCTGGTCGAGAGCAGCGCCAGCGGCTACGGCAACCGCGCCACGCTGCACTGGACGCCCCAGGCCACCGACCGCACGGACAACCAGATCCTCATGCGCGTCATTGACAGCCGTGGCGGCGTTGCGCTGCGCCGCTTCACGCTGGACGTGGCGGGCGCCAACCATGTGCCGGTCATCGACGCGGTGCAGAACCTGACGCTGGAAGAGGGCGACAGCCTGCAGCTGCCGCTGCTGGCCAGCGACGAGGACGGCGACACCGTCACGGTGCTGGTGCGCAACCTGCCGGCAGGCGCCTTCTTCGACGCGGCCACCGGCATCCTGAGCTGGACGCCGGGCTACGACCAGGCCGGCGTCTACCAGGACATCACCGTGGTCGCCAGCGACGGCAAGCACGAGGTGCAGCGCCGCTTCAACCTGACCGTCAACCAGGGCTACCCAGCGCCCATCTTCCCGACGCTGGACACGCAGGTGCTGCGCGAGGGCGACCGCTTCGGCCYGCAACTGCCCGGCGCCGTGCCGGGCGGGCTGCAACAGGCCGACGGCAGCAAGGTCACGCTGAAGTGGAGCGCCGAGGTGCTGCCCGGCGGCGCGACGCTGGACGCCGACACCGGCTGGTTTGCCTGGACGCCGGGCTATGCCCAGGCCGGCCTGCTGACGCTGCCGGTCACGCTGATCGCCACCTTCACCGCCGTCGACGGCAGCAAGTCCGTGACGGCGGTGAAGCGCGAGATCAAGTTCGACGTGCGCAACGCCAACGGCGCGCCGGTGTTCGACCCGGTCGAGACCTGGGGTGTGCTGGAAGGCCAGCCGCTGCGCATCAGCGTGTTCGCCTTCGACCCCGACAACCCTGCCTTCGAGCCCAAGGTCCGTCTGACCCCCGGCGGCGAAGCCAGCGGCCCCGCCGGCGTCACGAGCAGCGTCGACTACGACGTCACCGGCCTGCCACCCGGCGCGACCTTCGACGAAGAGACGCTGGAACTGATCTGGACGCCGGGCTATGCCCAGGCCGGCACCTACTACGTGACGGTCAAGGCGACCGACGACGGCAATGGCACCGGCACCCGGCTGACCAGCCAGATCGTGCTGCCCATCGTCGTCAGCAACGCCAACCGCGCGCCCGAGATCAAGGACCTCACCAACGCCTTCGTCGACCGCGGCACCGTGCTGCAGATCCCGCTGGAGGCGACGGACGCCGACGGCAACCCGCTGACGCTGACCGTGCATGGCCTGCCCAGCTTTGCCACCTACACGCAGACGCTGAACAGCGCCGGCAAGCTGACCGGCGTCATCCGCTTCGCCCCCGGCGCCGGCCATCGCGGTGACTACACGCTGACGGTCGTCGCGCAAGACAACGGCGACGGCGACGTCAACCAGGTGCTGGCCTCCGCCAAGAGCTTCGTCGTCACCGTCAGGAGCCCGAGCGAGGCGCCCGTCATCACGCTGCCGACCCAGGTCGTCGCCGTGGCCGGCACCGAGCTGCGTGTGCCCATCCTCGTGGCCGACCTGGATCAGGACGCGCTGACCTACGCCGCCACCAACCTGCCCGCCGGTGCGCGCATCGAGAGCGACCCGCGCTACGGCCACGCCACGCTGGTCTGGACGCCGGCCGCGGGCCTCAGCGGCAACTTCGACATCAGCCTGGCCGTCACCGACCTGGGCCTGCCGCCGGCCGACGCGGGCTATGTGCCCGACCCGCAGCATCCGCCGGTGCCCAACACGTCCGTGCGCGACCTGCGCATCGTCGTGCGCGCCGCCAATGCCACGCCGACGCTGTTTGCCGTCGCCGCCACCGGTGGCGCCGTGCAGGGCGACCCGCTCGCCGGCACGCGTACCGTCGTCAAGGTCGACGAGGGTTCGCCGCTGGCCATCGACCTGTCCGGCCTGGACGCCGACCTCGACCTGCTGCACTGGACCGTCGAAGGTATCCCGGCCGGCATGTTGCTGGTGCCCAGCGCCGGCAGCGGCGGCCAGACCCGCCTGCAACTGCGCTGGACGCCCGGCCTGTTCGCCGCCCAGAGTGACAACCAGAACGGCGCCGCGCCCGGCCACTACCTGCTCAAGCTGACCGCCAGCGACGGCGCCGCCAGCTTCACGCGCGACGTCGAGATCGTCGTCGCCAACGTGAACCAGGCGCCGGTGCTGCTGCCCATGCCGCTGCAACTGGTGCCCGAGGGCCAGACGCTGTCCTTCTCGATGCGCACGACCGATGGCGACAACGACGCCACGCAGCTGGCGCTGATCTACGACGCCAGCACGCCCAGCGGCGTGTTCTTCGACGCGGCCACCGGCTACTTCGAATGGACGCCCGGCGCCGACATCGTCAACAACGCGACCGCTGACACGCGCGCCTACACCTTCAACTTCAGCGCGACGGATGGCCTGGTCACCGTCACGCGCACGGTGCAGGTCCGCGTCTTCGACGTGAACCAGGCGCCCGAGATCACCACCGCCAGCCACGCGCTGCTGGTGGGCCAGAGCTTCTCGCTGCCCGTCGTCAAGGGCGCCACGGCACCGGTCGGCGCACTGCGCCTGTTCGACGCCGACGGCGCCGCCCAGACCGCCGCGCTGGCCATCAGCTTCATCGGCTTGCCCGAAGGCGCGGCCTATGACGCCGCCACCGGCCGCCTGAACTGGACGCCAGGCCCCGGCCAGGTGGGCGACTTCACCGTGCTCGCCACCGTCAGCGACGGCAGGAACTCGACGACCAACAGCTTCGTGCTGCGCGTCGTCGCGGACGCCAGCGCCAACGCGCCCAAGCTGCTTGTCAACCTGACGCCCAGCACACCCGTACTGCCCGGCCAGGTCGTGCTCGCCACCGTGCGCGCCGACGCCTTCAGCCCCATCGCCAGCATCACCGTGCAGGCGCGCGGTGCCGGCATCGGCCAGGCGGACTGGGTGCCCGTGACGCTCGACGGCCTCGGCCGCGTGCGCATCACGCCCAGCCAGCCCGGCCTCATCGAGCTGCGCGTGACGGCCGTCGATGCCGACGGCTTCTCCGCCACGACGACGCAGACCGTGCGTGTGCGCGACCCGCTGGACACGACCGCACCGACGCTGGTCTTCACCGGCGCGCTCGACACGGGCGGCCTCGCCCCCGCCGTCATCGGCAGCTCGACCACGCTGACCGCCCGCGTTGCCGACCTGCAACTGATGGGTTATGTGCTCGAAGCCGCACCCTCCAACGGCGACCGCGTGGATGAGTCCGCCTGGCGCACGCTGGCGTCCGCCGACTTCAGCGCCGCCGCCGTCAACGGCGACCTGACGCTGGCCGCGCTCGACCCGTCGCGTTGGGCCAATGGCGTCTACCAGCTGCGCCTGCGCGGCTGGGATCTGGCCGGCCGCACGACCGAGATCACGACGCGTGTGCTCGTCGACTCGACAGCCAAGCAGCTCGTGCAGGCCCAGGCCACCGACGCGGTCTTCCGCCTCGGCAACCACGACCTCGCGCTGACTCGCCATCTCGACGCCAACGGCGGCAGCGGCGACCTCGGCAACTGGACGCTGCCGCTGCTGGACACCCGCCTCAGCCACGACCAGGCCGGCAGCGATGCCCTCGGCGCCTCGGCCGCCTGGGTGCTGGGCGCACGCGTCTGGCTGCAGGTGCCCACCAGCCTGTCCGCCGCCAACGCGGCCAACGAGTACCTGAGCTTCACGCTGGGCACCACCGGCACGCCGCTGTCCAGCGACCCGACCTCGCCGCTGGTGCAGCGCCCCGTCTTCACGGGCAGCACGGCGGGCTGGAGCCTGTCGGTGGTCAACGCCGACCCGACCATGCCGGTCGCCTTGCTGCCCCAGGGTCAGCGCCTGCTTGACCGCGTCACCGGTCTGCCGTGGCAGCCCACCGCCTACCTGCTGACCGGCCCCGACGGCACCAGCTACGGGCTCGACGCGCGCGGCCAGATGCAGAGCGTGCGCTTTGCCGACGGCCAGCAATGGCTGTTGTCCGACGCGGGCGTGGCCCTGGTCGGCAGCAGCGACCCGAACACCCGCCTCGTCTTCGAGCGCGACAGCCAGGGCCGCATCGAGCGCGTCGTCGGCCGCCAGACGGCCACGGCCGACGCGGCCATCGTCTACCGCTACGACAGCACCGGCCGCCTCGCACTTGCGCGCAGCCTCTACGGCGACGGCAACCTGAACCTGAGCATCGGCTACCACGCCGACGGCAGCGTCATCAGCGAGCCCATCACCGCCCAGTTCGGCACCGCAGCGGGCTGGCTGGTCAGCGTGGCCACGCCCAACAACAGCTGGAGTGGCACGCTGAGCACCGGCACGCCGGCACGCATCAGCTTCGTCGTGCGCGACAGCGAACTCGCCAGCACCATCAAGGCGCCCGGCGCCGCCGGTGCCATCGTCTACGCCATCGAAACCGCGGCCGGCACCAGCCTGGCCATAGAAGGCGCGACCGTGCTCGGCCAGGTCGCCAACGGCGGCAAGACCGTCACGCTCGTGCGGGTGACCGAGGCCGGCCTGAAGCTGCTGACGCTGACCGGCAACGGTGCGGCCAGCATCAAGGTCAGCATCGCCGGCGACGTGAACCGCGACGGCCGCATCGACGGCACGGATTCGACCGCCTTCGCGGCCTCGGGCGTCGACCTGAACGGCGACGGCACGGCCAACGACACCGATCGCCAGGTGCTCTACGCCAACTACGGTTGGCGCGCCAACCTCGCGCCGGTCAGCATGGCCAGCGCCACGCCGGTGCTCGCCCACACCGACCTGAACAAATGGCTGGCGCTCGACAACGTGGCGCTGGACCGCGAGGGCGACAGCGTGTTCTGGCGCGTCATCGGCGCGAGCCATGGCTCGGCCCAACTGGCGGCCGACGGCCGCACCCTGCTGTTCAAGCCCGAGGCGGGCTATGCGGGTGCGGCGGCCATCACCATCGAGGCCGACGACGGCTGGGGCTCCAGCGGCCCCATCGTGCTGCAGTTCAACGTCAGCTCGGCGGCGCTGTTGGCGATCAACATCGTCGACGTGGGGCCGCTGCGTGCCGGCGAGACCCGCCAGCTGCAGGCCTTCGGCGACTTCGCCGACGAGAAGGGCGTGGCGCTGACGGGCAACTATCTGCAGTGGACGGTGGAGAACTGGCAGGCCGGCGCGGCTGCCGTGATCGCCACGCCGGGCGACACGCTGCTGGCGGGCCGTTCCGCCGGCTGGGGTCATGTCGAGGCTCGCAAGGGCAGCCTGCTGGGCGTGCGCAGCTTCGAGATCGACGGTCCCAGCGATGCGACGCTGGCCCTGGCGCTCGGCGGCCTGGACGTCTACCCGGGCTCGGTGTCCCTCGTGGCCCCCAAGGCCGATGGCAGCGGCGCGGGCCTGCGCCAGATCAAGCTGACCGAGGTGTTCAGCAGCACCGAGGTGGCCGATTCCTACTTCATCAGCTATTACGTCGGTGACTCGCGCATCGTCTCGGTGGACCGCAACGGCGTGATCTCGGCCAAGGGTGTCGGCACGACCAAGGTCTATGCGATCTTCAAGTCGGGGCAGGTCGAGCTGACCGTGCATGTCGCCGAGCCGACCGTGCTGTCGGCGCAGACGCCGGCCATCGAGGTCGGCGAGGAAGGCGCCCTGCTGCAAACCCAGGGCGGCCTGCAGATCGCGATCGCGGCCGGCGCCCTGGGCACGCCGCAGCGGGTCGCCGTCAGCGACCTGGACCTGGCCAACCTGCCGCTCGCCGCGCCCAGCTTCGACGGCTTCCAGGTGTTGTCGGGCTTCCATCTCGACATGGGCGATGCGCGCACCAGCCATCCCATGCAGATCGCCACCTCGGCGCTCGGGCTGGACCCCGACGAATACGAGATCCTGATCCTGCGCCGCGGCACCATCACGCTGGCCGACGGCACCGAGCAGGCCACCTGGTGGATCGTCGACAACGGCCATATCGGCGCCGACGGCACGGCCCGCACGGCCAGCCCGCCCTACCCGGGCATGACGACCAGCGGCGACTACCTCGTCAGCGCGCGCCGCACCGCCAAGGACCCCAAGACCGGCGCCACCGACACGCGCTTCGTCAGCCTGGATGCCAACTGGCAGCTGATGTGGTTCGCCACCATCAACATGGCCATGGGCATTGCGGCGGTGCCGGGCGGCTCCATGGTGGCCGTGGGCCTGATGTCCATGCTGCCGCTCGCCACCTTCCAGCTCACGACGTTCTCGACGACGGCCCAGTACATTCAGACCGGCACGAGCAAGGTCGAGGGCGACAAGCTGGACGTGCAGGTGTCGCCACCGCCCAAGCTGCTGAAGAACGATCCAGCGATCACCGGTCTCACGCAGATCGACGCCAGCACCTACAAGGTCACGGGCAGCGGCTTCACCATCGCCGGGGTCAAGACCCGCGTGCAGCTGTGGCTCAAGCCGGTCGGCAGCGCGTTGAGCGAGATGAGCAACTCGCCCGACCGGGGCCTGCTCTACAACTTCATGCAGGTGCAGAGCACCAGCGACACGGAGGTCGTGTTCAAGGTGCCCGACGGCGTGGCGCTGGGGCTGCACGAGGTGTGGGTGCAGCGTGTCTTCGACGAGCCGAACAAGGACGGCACGGCCGGCGACAAGTTCGGCCTGTTCTCCGGCAACCCGAGCAACCGCGTGCAGTTCAAGCCGCCGCGCGAGCTTGGCGTCGTGCTGGACCGCACGACGGTGCAGTTCACCGAGGGTGTCGGGTCGCCTGCGGGCAGCGGCGCGGAGGAGACGCTGCGTGTGCTGCAGGATGCCGTCACGCTGCCGGGCTATCTCACCGGCCTGAAGACCGATGCGCTGGCCTACGGGCCCGACAACCGCGAGGTGTTCGTCGCCGGCGCGGGCAAGATCTACATGATCGACATGGTGACCCGCAAGCTCGTCTACACGCTGGACGTGGGCGATGCCGGCACCAACATCAGCTCGCTGGCCGTGGCCGGGGACTGGCTCTACGTGGCCGAGGGCGCGAGCTATGGCACGGCCGGCTCGCCGCGCCTGCTGCGCGTCAACATCAACGGCAAGGACGCGCGCTTCATGAAGGAAGTGCAGAAACTGCAGCTGCCCGATGTCATCAAGCCCGGCCCCAACGGCTTCCTGGACCTGGCCGTCAGTGCCGGCCGCTACCTCGGCGTCACCGCGCCGGTGGACCGGTTCACGCGCTTCGGTTTCGGCTCCAAGGAGAAGGGCGACGTCTACATCATCGACCTGGAAGCGATGCAGGAGGCCTACGAGAAGCAGCTCGACGAGACCGAAGGCGCCGACGCTGCCTTGCGTGTCGACGCCGCAGACGTGAAGTCGCTGGACTTCAGCGCCGCCACCGCGCGCGCCGGTCAACTGCCCTACTACATCGACAACGGGCCCGAAGACGGCCAGTTCGTCATGAGCACGACGCAGGCCTACAACTATGGCTTCTCGGCCGTCACCGTCGGCCGTGACGAGGAAAGCGGCGCCTGGACGAGCACGGCGGTCAAGGCGCCCGCGCTCAAGCCCAGCCAGCCGCAGTGGTGGAACAACCTCTACTTCGCCAACGGCAAGCGCTACGCCTTCATGCAGAACGTGCAGCGCGCGGCCGGCGTGGCGGTGTCACCGGACGGCAAGTACGCCTTCGTCGCCGACTACAACCACATCTTCGACGAGATCGGCTTCATGGACGGCTTGCTGATCAGCAAGCAGGTCGGCGGCAAGATCGGCATCATCCGCGACCCCTTCGGCAAGGCCGAGTACATCGGCTCCACCACGCCCATCGAGGGCGCCAGCCTGGAGAGCCTGTCGCTGTCCGCCGACGGCACCAAGCTCTGGGCCACGGCCATGGCCGAGGAGTACGGCGGCCCGGGCGACGGCTACTACAGCCGCTTCTTCTCGGCCGTCTACGAGTACAACATCCCCGGCATCCTGACCGTGGCGGAGAGCGGCAATGGCGATCTGCGCAAGCCGGTCGACTTCAACATGCCGGCCCTGGCGCCGCGCCGCTACACCAGCCTGCCCGCCAGCGACACCGGCACGGAGCCGCTGTTGAAGTCCTGGGCCGTGGACACCATCGCCAACAACGGCGAGCTGGAGCTGATCAGCCCGCGCATCGGCGCCGATGCCCGGCCCGTCTTCGAGCTCAAGGCCACGCGTGACATCAAGTCCCTGCGCATCTACGTGTCCTCCTTCGGCCCCGGCGAGGGCCTGTTCCCCAACGACACGCCGCGCCTGCCGGACTGGCACGGCGGCGTCATCGACGGCAAGCAGTCGCCGATCAACCTGGACCACGACGAACGCATCCTCACGACCATAGACCTGCTGCCCGGCGACGAGGACTGGGACGCCAACAAGGTCTACACCTGGAAGGACTTCGCCGAGAAGGCGGCCTATGCCAACTTCAAGCTGACGGCCGGCGAAATGTATTGGTGGGCGGCCGAGGCCGTGCTGGCCAACGGCACCAAGGTCACGTCGGCGCAGCCGTTCACGATCAAGCGCGCCTATGAGCAATCGGGCTTCAACGGCAGTTCGGTGACCATCGTCACGCACGGCTACCAGCCGCCGCTGATCTCCGGCACCGACGGCGCCTCGGCCGTGATGAGCGGCAAGCCCACCGACCCCAGCGCAACCGCGTCGGCGGAGATTGCGCGCCAGATCGCGCGTGATCAGGGCGGCTATGCCTACCGCTACGAAAAGGCCACCGGACTGTGGACCGCACTGGACAAGGACAGCGACCAGCCCGAGCTGAAAGAGGCGCTGCGCCTGGGCAAGCCCGTGGCGCTGGTGCCCGACTGGGTGCTGGAGTCCGGCTTCAGCGATTCGGGCTTCTCCGAGGCCGCGGCCGACGCCATCTATGCCTCCCTGCTGCGCGCCAACGCCGACTCGGGCGGCAAGCTGCTGAGCGGCAATCTGCATCTGATCGGGCACAGCCGCGGCACCGTCGTCAACTCCGAGCTGGCGCAGCGCATCCTGTGGGCGGCCGACAAGTTCGGCATGCCCAAGCCGGCCGACTTGCAGATGACGACGCTGGACCCGCACGACTTCAACCAGCCGTCGTTGATCCAGAGCCAGGCGATGTCCAAGATCCTGGCCAACGTCGACCAAGGCCAGTTCCTGAGCACGGCGCTGGCCGTACTGATCGACCTGCCGGTTGAGTCGCTGGTGAACTGGCTCAATCTGGGCAGCGTGCTTGGCGGCATCGGCCTGGACAACGCCACGCTGGCCGAGAACGCTGCCAAGCTCGTGCAGGACGTGCTGCTTGGCCTGGCCGGCAGGGTGGGCACCGCAGCCGACCTGGCGATCAAGGTCAAGCAGAGCTTCTTCGAGTTGGACCCCGGCAAGCTGGGCCTCAAGAACATCGACTTCGGTGACTTCTTCGACCCGGACGTGAAGGCCTGGCAAGGCGTCAACTTCGCCGACAACTACTACCAGCATGTCGCCGACGAAAAGGCCGCCCCCGGCAAGACGGTCACGCCGAACGGGCGATCCCTGTTCACCGACGGCTTCGACGTCGAGGTGGACCTGACGGGCCTGAAGGGCTTCACGGTGGATGACAAGGTCGCCGTCGTCGGCTCCAAGGCGGAGACGCATTCGCGGCCGCATGCCTGGTACGCGGGCACTGTCACGCCCGGCATGCAGTATTTCGGTGCCGGTGTCATCCTGGGCACCGACCAGCCCTCGGGCCGTGACTGGATCATCAAGCGCCGCGCCGACGCGGCCTATGAGCGCAACCGGCCCGAGGTGCCGCCCTTCCTGCAGAGCATCGTCAAGGGCGCGGTGACGCCGGCCCTGTATCTGCACAACGAGGCGCCCTGGTATCTGCAGCGGCTGGACAAGCTGATCGGCACGACGATCTATGGCCGCACCGACAAGTCGGGCCTGAAGGAGCAGGCCGAAAAGGCGCCGCCCAAGGTAGGCCCCGCCGACACCTGGGAGGCGGTCGGCGATGGCTTCTTCTTCAGCAAGCTGGGCGGCGGCGCGGTCGACCGTCCAAGCACCTTCGTGGCCCGCACCGCGCTGACGACCGACAACACGGAGTTCGGCAGTGACGGCAAGGAGGCCGTGCAATCGGTCTTCAATGGCGGCTTCCAGGCCAGCGTGCGGCCCTTCTTCGGGCGCTTCCTGACCACCTATGAGCTGCCGGGCTGGGCCATGCACAACGGCAACGCGCTTAAGAACGCGGACGGCACGATCAATCCGGCCTACCAGGACAACGTCCAGGCCACCCAGCTCGTGTTCAAGGGCTACAACCAGGCGCTGGTGGAGAAGTACCTCAAGGCCGGCGATGCCGATGCCTTCAAGGCGACGCTGGCGAAGTACCAGGCCAGCTATGGCAACACCTTCAGCCTGGCCACCTTCAGCCAGGCGATCAACAAGGCCCAGCTCGGCGAGTTCGTGCGCGACATGACCGTCAAGGCGACGGTGATGGCGATCGCCACCCAGAACCCGCTGTTCGACAAGGCGCTCATCGGCCCGCTGACCGAGCTGATCGGCCAGAAGATCGTCGACTTCGCCTTCTTCAAGCAGACGCTGGGCTACGAGCAGGAGATCGGCGACTTCGGCCAGAACCTCGAAAAGGTGGCCGAATGGGGCTTMCAGCTCGATGGCAACTACACGACGCTGACCCACAACTGGATGGCATTGCCGCGCAACGGCCAGCTGCTGTCCCTGGAGGTCGATCCGTCCAGCATCGGCGCCAGCAGCGCCCCGGTGCTTGAGGTCATCTTCGTCACGCGCGACAGCGCCGGCAAGGAGACGGAAGTCGTCGCCGACCGCATCCAGGTGCGCAACTTGGCCGGCGCCAGCATGTTGAGCGTGCGGGTGCCCGACAGTGTGCGCAGCCAGTCGGCACAGGCCGTGCAATTGCGCCTGAAGCTGGTCAACTACGACTACGTCACGGGTGCCGCCAAGGCGGTCACCTTGAACGACCGCGTCATCGTCGACCAGATCAACATCGGCGCATCGTTGAGCGTCACCGACACCAGCGGCCAGGTCGACGACGCGACCGTCTTCATGCAGGACCGCATGACCAGCGCGTCCAGCAGCGCCGACGAGGCGCTGGCCTGGGCCAAGCCGGAGGGCTTCTACAAGGCCAACGAGCATGTGCTGACCCTGCGCAACGACAGCGCCGCGACGCTGACCTACCGCGCCACGGCCGTTGCCGGCACCTATCCGATCGACTACCTCTATGTCGACGGCAATGCCAGCTCCGGCCTGTCGGGGGTGACGCCTGCGGCCAGCGAGAAGCAGTTGTTCAGCGGCCGCAGTCTTGGCGCGGGCCAGTCCGTGCAGGTCAACATCGCGGCCAAACTGACCGACGCGGCACGCCAGCAGTGGGGCGACAGCTACGACGCCGTCCTGCTGCCGGCCCTGCTGCGCTTCGACACCACGCGCGAGTCCGCGAACGGGCCTGTCGACGCCGGTGCCGCCACGGTGCGCACCTACTACTTCGGCGAGCTGACCAACCTCAACCAGATCGACGGCGTGCTGACCGCAGCAGCGCTGCGCGCGGGCGAGACCCGCACGCTGAAGATCTACAACCCGGACAACGTCGTCATCGAGGGCGACGGCCGCTGGGAGGTCAAGACCGAAGGCGCCGTCACCACGCTGACGCTGGTGTCGACCGCCCAGGACCGCGGCCGCATCGAGAGCACGCTGGAGTTCAAGCTGAACAACCAGGTCTATTTCACGGCCAAGGTGCGTGTCGACGTGCGCGCAACCCAGCAGGTCAACGTGGACCTGGCGCAGCTCAACGCGCTGCTGGTGCAGGCCGCTGCGCTGGCGCACACGCCGACCGCCGACGTCTCGTTGCTGAGCGGCAATGACCTCGCCGTCTACAACCTGCTGGTGGGCCTGGCCGACAAGCTGCCGGCCGACCTCGGCGCCGGCGACCTGGAAACGCTGGGCTACGGCGTTAAGGTGGCGATCGGCCTCAACGGCGGTGTCTATCTGCGCGACCGCTATTACAGCGCCATCGACTTCTCCTTCGAGGACGCTGCGAGCCTGGACGCCACGACCGCTGCACACACGACCAACGTCGCGCTGGACGCCAGCATCGGCGGCAACGCCGGCGAGGCAGGGCGCTCGGGTTGGGACTTCGCGTCCAACCAGATGGACATCCTGCTCACGTCGGCCAGCGGCGCGGTCACCAACCAGCAGAGCATCCGCAGCAAGGAGTACGTGCTCAGCCGCCTGATCAACCAGCAGCAGAACGGCACGGCCTATGGCGTCGCGCCCTTCGTCTCGGTGCCGGCTGCACTGCGCGAAGCCTTGGAAGTGGTGGGCGGCATTGAAGGTCGCAGCCAGCGCATGTACGCGCTCGGCCGCTACTTCGGCTGGTTGTTCGCTCACGAACTGGGCCACAGCCTGGGCCTGCCCGACGAGTACAAGCTCGATGGCGCCGGCAATCCGCAGATCCTGGTGCCCACCCCGACCTTCATGGCCGAGGCCAATTCGGTGAAGCGCTCGGACGAGGTCAACCAGCTGATGGACCTGGCCCTCAGCCGCGGCGACCGCGACGAGCCGCTGACCCGCATGCAGGTGGACAACCTCATCCTCTACATGCAGGCCCTGGCGCGCCAGAGCACCTACCTCGGCGCGCCGCCCGCGACCGAGGGCGCGGCGGCCGGCGTGGCCGACGTGGCCCCGATGCTGGTGCAGCCCGCTGACGGGCCTGCCGGTGCGCAGGCCGCAGCTGCGCCCAGCTTCGCCTCCGGCCTGCCCGTCTACGCCTCGCTGCGCGGCGGCGACCTGGACGACGCCACCGGCTGGAGCACGCGCGGCAATGTCGTCGTCCAAGGCGGCAAAGCCACGCTGGGCGAATCCGCCTCGCGCCAGGCCCAGCTGTCTCAGGCCTTCACGCTGGGCGCCAACGACAAGCTGCTCAGCTTCACCATCGAATCGCCGCACCTGCTGGCCAACGCGGCCGGCCCGTTCGATGCGTTCGAAGTGGCCTTGCTCGACGCCATCACCGGTCTGCCCATCGCCGGCAGCATCGGCCTGAACGGCTCAGACGCCTTGCTCAACCTGCAGACCAACGGCCGCGAGCGCCTGGCCACCACGGTGCGCAAGCAGCTCAACGCCGACGGCAGCGCGACCTACTTCGTCGCGCTGGCGCCCGAGCTGGCCGGCAAGGCCGTGCTGCTGAGCTTCGACCTGCTCGGCTTTGCCGCTCAGACCAGCACGATGACCGTGCGCGACATCAAGCTCATCGGCGACCCGCAGGCCGTGGGCGATACGGTCGCGCTCGACGAGGACGGCAGTGCCAGCGGCAACGTGCTCGCCAATGACCTGGTCTTCGGCGCCACCAGCGTCACCATCGAACAGGTCGACGGCCCGGCCCACGGCACGCTGACCCTGCTGGCCAACGGCCAGTTCAGCTACCAGCCGGCGGCCAACTACAACGGCAGCGACAGCTTCAGCTACCGCTTCGTCATCGATGGGCAACCGAGCAACACGGCCACCGTGGCGCTGACCGTGCGGCCCGTCAACGACGCACCGACGCTGACCGGCCGCAGCCTCGCGGCCCAGGCCGGCCAGACTGTGGCCATCAACCCGCTGAGCACGGCCTTCGACATCGACGGCGACACGCTGACCGCGGCCGTCGTCGACGGTCCGGCCCACGGCGTGCTGAGCGTGCTGGCGGACGGCAGCTTCAGCTACAAGGCGGCGAGCAGCTTCGCCGGTCCGGACAGCTTCAGCTACCGCGTCAGCGACGGCCAGGCCGAGTCCAACCTGGTCACCGTGGCCATCACCGTCAGCAACGACGGCACGCCCAACCTGGCCCCCACGGCCGCCGACGGCCTGGCCGCCGGCAGCGAGGACGAGGCACTGGCGCTGACCTGGAGCCACTTCGCGGTCGTTGACCCCGACAACCGGCCAGACCTGCTGCGGGTCGAGATCACGGACCTGCCGTTCGATGGCCTGCTGCAACGTCAGCAGACCGACGGCAGCTGGGCCGCAGTCGTGGTGGGCGCGCGCTTCAACCAGGCCGACCTGGCGGCGCGCGGTCTGCGCTTCGTGCCAGCGGCCAACGCCTCGGGCGGCGCCGGCTACTTTGGCGCGGGCGAGGGCAACGGCCAGGCGCACTACGCCCACATAGCCTTCAAGGCCTTCGACGGCGAGCTCTACAGCGCCGCCGCCCGCCTCGTCATCGACATCACGGCCGTGGCCGATGCGCCCACGCTCGCCGTCACCGGCGGCAACACCGCCACCGGCCTGGAGGACGCGGCTTTGGCTTTGCACGCCATCGTCGCCGGCCTCGTCGACAACGATGGCTCCGAGGCGCTGGTGCTGACGCTGACCGGCCTGCCGGACGGCTTCACGCTGTCCGACGGCACGCGCAGCTTCACGCCCTCGGCCACGCAACGCGTCGTCAACCTCGCCGGCTGGCAGCTCGACGCCCTGGTGCTGACGCCGCCGCGCGACTTCAATGGCAGCGTGGCCCTGCAACTTCAGGCCACCGCCATCGAAGGCGCCACCGGCGAGTACGCGACGACGACCCAACTGCTGACCGCGCAATTCGTCGCCGTGGCCGATGCGCCGACTCTGACGCTGAGCCCGCGCGATGTTGCCGTCAGCCGTGAGCTGGTGGCGACGAGTTGGGAGACGCCGGCCAACCCGAACACGGCGGTCGCCGTCGTCGCCGGCCCCGTGCTGGAGGGCTGGACCGTGCTGTCCGCGACCACGGGCAAAGCGACCGCGTTCGAGATTCAGGCCGCCGGCGACCGCGTCACCAATATCGGCGGGAACTTCGCCACGGTTCAGCCGATGACCGGCAACGGAAGCCAGTGGCTGACGCTGCGCAACGGTCGCGCGGCGCTCGCCTACCAGACGCTGGGTATCGAGCGCATCGTCGACACCATCGACGGCGCGATCTACACCCTCGGTCTGGACTATGCAGGCGGTCTCGGCTTCGCGGTTGCCAACACCGCCATCGGCATCTATGTCGATGGCATCAAGGTAGGTGGTTATGCCGGCACCAGCTCGACGACGGCGCTGAACTGGGAGACGTTGAGTTTCACGTTCGGCGGCAACGGCCAGACGCGCAAGATCGCCATCGTGCTGGAAGGCGGCAGCGCCGTCGCTGGCGGCGCGGTGCCGCAGCGCAGTGCCAACATCGACGACATCCGCATTGTCGAGACGCTGCCCATCGGCGTCGCGGTGGTCTACGGTCTGGTCGACACGGCGATTGCGCTGCCGAAGGTTGCCGCCGCGCTGACCGACCAGTTCGGCAGCGAGGCCCTCGCGCTGTCGCTGACCGGCCTGCCGGTCGGCGCCGTCCTCAGTGACGGGGTGCACAGCGCCGTTGGCGGCTCAGCCATCGACCTGGCCGGCTGGGACATGGCCAAGCTCAGTGCCAAGCCACCGGCAGGCTTCACCGGTGAGCTGACCCTGACACTGCGTGCGACCAGTGCCGAGTCGAGCAATGGCGCCAGCGCCAGCGTCAGTCAGAGCCTGTCGCTGCGCATGCTGCCCGGTGCCGCCGTGGCAACGCCGGTGGGTCTGAACCCCTACGTCGTCACAACCGCTGGGGCGCGGACCACAGACGCCCAGGCCGGCAGCATGACCGTGGCCCCCGCATCGGCTTCTGCGGCGGCGCTGCTTGCTGCCGCTCGTGGCCAACTGGGTGGTGCACCCGAGGCCGCTCCGCTGCCTAAGACCGCCGCCGAGATCGCTCAGGCCGAGGCCGACAGGGCTCGTGCCCTTAGCGATGCCTGGCTCAAGGAGCTTGAAGAGCGTGCCAAGCAGCAATGGCAGCAATTGGTTGGCGGCAAATGAGGCCGGTGTCGTTCCGGCGCCTCGCCCGTCCCATGGTCCGGGGATGGGCTGGTCGCGCCAGTCTCTCTAGGATGCAAGCGATTGCGCAATATTTCACAGAAAACCCATGAAAAACTCGATCCGCTCATGCCTGACCGCCCTTGGCCTCGCGCTGTCGCTGGCCACTTCCGCGGCTGCCGCCGCTACCGTCGAGACCCGTTTCGGCGCGCTGGACGGTCTCGGCATCGGCCTGGCCAGCGGCGACAGCTTCGAGTACGGCAATCTGATCAATCCCCAGGCTGACGGCACCAACGACTGGGTCGGCGGCGGCTTCACGGCTTCGCTCAGCATCAGTTGGAGCGGCAGCTTGACCGGTGCCTCGCTGCAGGTCTTTTCGGGCGGCTGGGGATTTGGCGGCAATGCAGGCGTCTATCTGAACAATCAACTCGTTGGCGAACTCACCAACGGCGACAGCGGTGGGGGTGACCTCAGCTATGCCTACCTTGACGCTTTGGACCTGTCGGCCTTCCTCGGTCTGATCGTTGCCGACAACGCCGTGGAGATCCGCACTGCTGATCCCGACGACGGCGGCAGCCTCGGCTACATCAAGCTCATCCTGCAGACCCAGGACGCCACCGGCAACACCGTCCCCGAACCCGGCAGCGTCGCCCTTGCCGGCATTGCGATCGCCAGCGTGCTGCTCACCCGCCGCCGCCGTCGCGACTGACGCTTTCACGGACACTCACGCGCCGGCCCTTTCGGCCGGCGCGTTTCGTTTGGGCTGCTCCTTGATCCGACTCCTCCCGCTGTTGTTCGCACTGTTGTTCGCCCTGCCGGTTGCCGCCCAGACGCTGCCCGAACTGGCCGCCCGCGCGCTCGACGCCGACCCCGCCGTGCGCGCCACGGGCGCCTCGCTGCGCGCGGCCGAGGAGCGCCTCTTCCAGGCCAAGGCCGCCTATGGCCCGACGGCCAACCTGACGGTGACGGGCAACAAAAGCCACTACGCCGAGGCACCGACCTACGACTCGCGCGGCATTCGCTCCGACCAGTACGTCGTGCAGGTCACGCAGCCGCTGTGGCGCGGCGCGCTCTACCCGGCGATGCAGGCCGCGCGCAGCCAGTTTGAACAGGCCGGCAGCGCGCTGATGCAGTCGCGCCTGGAGGCGCAGCAGCGCTTGGCCGAGGCGGTGCTGGAGGTCTTCAAGGCGCGCGACGTGCTGGCCCATGCCGCCGCGCTGCGCGAGGCGCAGACCGAGCAGCTGGCGTCGGCACGGCGCGGCTTCCAGGTCGGCCGCGCGGCAGCACCCGAGGTGCGCGAGGCCGAGGCGCGTGTCGACAACGCGGTCGCCCAGGCGCTGGCGGCCGAGGCCGAGCTGGACCTGCGCCAGCAGGTGCTGGCCGAGATCGCCAACGGCCCGACGCCGACGCTGCTGCTGCGTGCCGTCGCGCCCGAGGCGCTGCCGCAGTTGCGTGCCGACAGCGTGCTGGACTGGCTGTCGCGCGCCGAGGCCGACAGCCCGTCGCTGCGCCAGGCCCGGCTCGCCGTGGAAGCCGCCGAGGCCGAGACACGCAAGGCCTCGCTGGCCCATGCGCCCACCGTGGACCTGAACGCCAGCTACACGCGCTCCAGCGACAACGGCTCGGTGACCAGCATCTTCCCGCGCCGAGGCAATACCTCGGCCGTCGGCGCGACGCTGACGATCCCCCTCTTCGCCAGCGGCGCCACGCAGTCCAAGGTCGTCGAGGCGCTGGCCCTGCGCGACAAGGCTGCCAGCGAGCTGGACCTAGCCCGCCGCACCCTGGTCATCGGCGTGCGCCAGGCCTTTGTGTCCACGCTGTCGGCGCTGTCGCAGGCCAGGGCGCTGGGCACGGCCGAGCGCTCGCAGGCCTTGTCGGTGCGCGCCAATCAGCGCGGCTTCGAGGTCGGCATCAAGACCAATGCCGACGTGCTGGAGGCGCAGGGCAAGCTGTTCGAGGCGCGCCGCGACCTCTCCCGCGCCCGCCACGATGCCTGGGCGAGTTACTTCAAGCTGCGCGCGCTGTCCGGCGCGCTCGGCGATGGCGACTGGGAAGCGCTGGACGCGCAGCTCGTGGAGCACCGGCCGGGCGAGATGGGCCGCGCGCGGGACAGGAGCGGGTCATGAGCGTGGGCGTGAACGACCACGAGGCCATCCTGCCGCCGCCCTCGGCTACGCCGCAGGCCGTCGAGCTGGCCCCCGCACTGGCCATCTGGCTGCAGCGCCTGCACGCTGCCGGCCTGGGCTGCCAGGGCGTGGCGCTGCATGCGGCCGATGCG
Source organism: Roseateles sp. P5_E8 (assembly GCF_054177665.1). Taxonomy (NCBI): domain Bacteria; kingdom Pseudomonadati; phylum Pseudomonadota; class Betaproteobacteria; order Burkholderiales; family Sphaerotilaceae; genus Roseateles; species Roseateles sp. P5_E8. The sequence goes on from NZ_JBGCUM010000005.1 coordinate 79,624, forward strand.
GCCTGGCGCGCGCCCTTCGAGCGCGCCGACGTGGCCGAAGCCTGGGCCGAGGCGCGCGCGCGGGTCACGCGCGACAGCCCCGTCGCACTCAACCGTGTGCCAACGGGTGAGCTGCTCGTTGCCACCCACTTGATGCTGCCCAGCGGCCAGCCCGGCATCGTCGGCGCATTGCTTGAGCCGCCGCACAACGACCGCAGCCTGCAACTGCTGCTGCTGTCGCTGGGCTGGCTGCAACTCACATTGAGCGCGGCCAGCCTGGCGCACAACCAGCGCGCCGCCGAGCTGCTGGAGCTGATGGGCCACGTCGCCTCGCACAAGGACGCCCGTGCGGCGGCGCAGGACTGGATCAACCGCACGGCCGCCTGGGCGCGGCGCGAGCTGCCGTCGGAGGGCGAACTGCGCTTGTCGCTGTTCGACGTGCGCCATGAGCGCACGCACTGGTGGGTGGCCGCCGACGTGGCCTATGCCGAGACGGCCAGCCCCGGCGTGCAGGCGGCCGGCGAGGTCGCCCAACGGGCCTTTGTCGAAGGGCGCGAGCTGACGGAGCGCGAGGCCTGGGCGCTGCCGCTGCTGGACCAGGGCGAGGTCGTCGCCGTGCTGGTGGCTCAAGGGCAGGCCACGCCCGCCGCCCAGCAGGTGCTGCGCACGAGTGCGGCGTTAGCGGAGCCGCTGCTGCGCCACTGGCGCGCGGCCGAGCTGCCCCTGCCCGTGCAGACCTGGCGCGCGCTGCTCCTCGTCGGCGGCCGCCTGCGCGGCCCCGGCCACTGGGCCTGGAAGGCCGGTGCTGCGGCCGCACTGCTGGTGCTGGCCGTTCTGTTGCTGGTGCCGGTGGACGACCGCGTCACGGCCCACACCGTCATCGAAGGCCRCACGCGCCAGCTCGTCACCGCGCCCTTCGAGGGCTTCATCGCCGAGGCCCTGGTGCGGCCAGGCGACCGCGTGCGCCAGGGCCAGGTCCTGCTGCGCCTGGACGACCGCGAGCTGAAGCTGGAGCAGGCCAGGCTGCGCGGCGACCGCGACCAGGCCGCCGCCAAGCTGCGCCAGGCCATGGCCGAGCGCGAGGCCGCGAGCGTGGCGCTGGCGAGCGCCGAGCTGCAGGGCGCCGAGGGCCAGCTCGCGCTGGTGGAAGCCAAGCTGGCGCGTGCCCAACTCGTCGCGCCCATCGCCGGCCTGGTCGTCAGCGGCGACTGGGTGCAGCAGGTCGGCGCACCGGCCGAGCTGGGCAAGGAGTTGTTCGAGATCGCCTCCGAGGGCTACCGCGTCGTGCTGCATGTGCCTGAGCGCGACATCGCCCGCGTGCGCACCGGCCAGCGCGGCGTCCTGCGGCTGGCCGGCCAGCCGCAGGACGGCCACGACTTCGAGCTGAGCCGCGTCACCGCCACGGCAAGCGTGCAGGACGGCGCCAACGGCTTCCGCGCCGAGGCGGCCTGGGTGGGCGAGACGCCCGCCTTGAGCCCCGGCATGCAGGGCGTGGCCAAGGTCGTGGTCGGCAGGTCCAACCTGGTGACGATCTGGACGCGTGAGTCGCTGGACTGGTTGCGGCTCAAGCTGTGGCAGTACTGGATCTAGAGCTATGCAAGCGCTTCTGTCGGAGCACTGGCATGCACTGCGCCACCTGAGGCCCCGCCTGCGCGACGGCGTCGAACCGCTGCACCGCCGCCTGCGCGGCCGCTCCTGGGTGCTGCTGTCCGACCCCGTCAGCCAGCGCTTTCACCGCATGACGCCCGAGGTCTGGCATGTGCTGTCGCTGTGCGACGGCCGCCGCACGCTCGACCAAGTTTGGGACGCTGCATGCGCCGCCGCCAGCGACGATGGTGCAAGCATCTCGCAACATGAGCTGGTGCAGCTGGTGTCGTCGCTGCACTCCAACGACCTGCTGCAGACCCAGGTCTCGCCTGATGCCGGCGAGGTCTTCGAGCGCTTCGAGCGCCAGCGCAAGGCCAAGTTCAAGCAGAACTGGCTCAACCCGATGAGCCTGCGCCTGCCACTGCTCCACCCCGATGCCTGGTTCGACAAGCAGACGGCCTTGGCCCGCGTGCTGTTCAGCTTGCCGGTCGCGCTGCTGTGGCTGGCCCTCGTCGTGCCGGCCGCCGTGCTGGGCGCCCAGCACTGGCAGGCGCTGACCGAGAACCTGTCGGACCGTGTGCTGTCGGCCAGCAACCTCGTGCTGCTGTGGTTCGTCTACCCGGCCGTGAAGGCGGTGCACGAATGGGCGCACGGCCTGGCGGTGAAGGCGCGCGGCGGCACGGTGCGGGAGATCGGCCTGCTCTTCATCATCTTCACGCCCGTGCCCTACGTGGATGCGACCTCGTCCTACCGCTTCCCGTCCAAGTGGGCGCGGGCCCAGGTGGCCGCAGCGGGCATCCTGGCCGAGCTGGCGCTGGGCGCCGTGGCCGTCTATGTGTGGCTGGCGGCCGAGCCGGGGCTGATGACGGCGATTGCCTACAACGTCATCCTGATCGCCGGCGTGTCCACCGTGCTCGTCAACGGCAACCCGCTGATGCGCTACGACGGCTACTTCATCGCCACCGACCTGCTGGAGCTGCCCAACCTCGCGCAGCGCGCGCAGAACTACTGGGTCTATTTGAGCGACCGCTGGCTCTTCGGCGCCAAGGATGCCGAGCCGCCGCTGGCGTCCCAGGGCGAACGCTGGATCCTGTTCCTCTACGGCGCCATCGCGCCGGTCTACCGCCTGCTCATCACCGTGGGTCTGATCTGGTTCGTCGCCAGCGAGTACCTGCTGATCGGCGCTGTCATGGCCGTCATGGCGGGCTGGCAGGCGCTGGTGATGCCGATCTGGAAGGCGTGGAAGCATCTCGACGAAGGCGGCTCGCTGGCGCGCCGACGCCAGAGCGCCAAGCGGCGCACGCTGCTGCTGCTGGCCGGCGTGCTGGGCTTTCTGGGACTGGTGCCGCTGCCGTTCTACTCGGTGCACCAGGGTGTCATCTGGCTGCCCGACGAGGCCTTGGTGCGCGCCGAGGCGCCGGGCCAGATCAGCGCCGTGCAGGCCGCGGCGGGCAGCGCGGTGGCGCGGGGTGGCGCCTTGTTGAAGGTCGACAACCTGCCGTTGCAGGCTGAGCTGACGCAGGCTGCCGCCGCGCTGGCGCAGACCGAGGCGACCCTGCGCCGTGCCGAAGTGGCCGAACCGGCGCGGGCCATCCCGCTGCGCAGCGAGCTGGCCGCGCGGCAGTCGCGCTACGACCAAGCGCTCGCGCGTGTGGCCGCGCTCGATGTGGTGGCCGCCACGGCCGGCCGCTGGTTGCCTGACGCGCCGACCGAGCTGACCGGCCGATCCGTCAAGCGCGGTGAGCTGCTGGGCTATCTCGTCGGCGGCCCGACCGACCGCGTGCGCGTGGCCGTCACGCAGGAGGATGCGGACATGGTCAAGCATCGGGTGCAGTCTGTGCAGGTGCGGCTGATGCAGAAGCCGCACGCCATGCTCGACGCGCGCGTGCGCCGCGAGGTGCCGGGCGGTGGCTTCGAGCTGGTGTCCGCCGCTTTGGGCTCGTCTGGCGGCGGTGAGATCGGCGTCGACCCGGCCAAGGAAGGCGGCAAGCGCAGCCTGCGACGCGTGTTCGACATCGAGCTGCAACTCGACAAGCCCTCGCCCAGCGCGGTGTTTGGCGACAAGGTCTGGGTGCGCTTCGACCTGGGCCCCACGCCGCTGGCGGCGCAGTGGCTGCTGCGGTTGCGGCAGGCCTTCCTCGCGAGGCTGAATGTCTAGTGCCGTTGCCGACCTGCGCTGGCTGCGCGCCCTCGCTGGCCCGGAGTTCCGCCGCGCCGACACGCTGCGCGACGAGCGCGGCGCTGAGGGCGACGCTAAGCTGGAGCGCTGGTTGCGCGACAGCACTGGTTGGCTGCCGGTGCAGAGCGAGTCGGCACGCAGCATCGCCACGCTGAACGCGGCCATCACCGCGCTCCCGCTGGGCGACATCAGCGACGCGGACCTCGCGCAGCAACTGCACGCCGCGATGGTGGCCTTGCGCGCCGATGCGAACGACGCCGCCGCGTTGGCCCGCGCGCTCGGTGCCGTTGGCGAAGCCGCGCGGCGCAAGCTGGGCCTGTGGCCCCACCCCGTGCAGTTCGCCGGCGCGCGCCTGCTCATCACCGGCCGCCTGGCCGAGATGCGCACCGGCGAGGGCAAGACGCTGGTGGCCGCGCTGGCCGCCACGGTGATGGCCGCCAGCGGCGCGCGCGTGCACGTCGTCAGCACTAACGATTACCTGGCCGAGCGCGACAGCGAGGAGATGCGGCCGCTGTTCGAGTGCTTTGGCCTGACGGGCAGCTTCGTCAAGGGCGGCATGGAGCCCGACGAGCGCCGTGCCGCCTACCGCCACGCCGTTTGCTACGTCAGCGGCAAGGAGTTGGTGTTCGACTACCTGAAGGACCGCCTCGCCGGCCACGGCCTGCTGCCCGGCCGCGTCGCAGGCGTGCGCGGCTTCGTTCGTGGCGATGCGCCCGAGCCGTTGATCCCGGCGCTGCATTTCGCCATCGTCGACGAGGCCGACAGCGTGCTCATCGACGAGGCGCGCACGCCGATGATCCTGTCGCAGGAGGCCGAGGGCATCCACGAGCCGGCGCTGCTGGCCTGGGCGATAGGCGCCGCGCGGGGCCTGCGTGAGGGCGAGCATTTTGCGCTGAAGCGGGCCAACCGCGAGGTGGAGCTGAAGCCCGGCACGCTGGACGCCTGCCCGCCGCTGCCCGACGGCATCCGCCCCGTCTGGCGTGCGCGGCCCTGGCGCGAACAGCTGCTGCGCCAGGCGCTGACGGCGCTGCACTTCTACGAGCGCGACCAGCACTACATCCTCGCCCCCGGAGACAAGCCCGAGGAGGGCCTGAAGGTGCAGATCGTCGACGAGAGCACCGGCCGCGTGATGGCCGACCGCAGCTGGGAGCAGGGCCTGCACCAGCTCATCGAGGCCAAGGAGGGCGTGAAGCTCACCGCCGGCCGCGACACGCTGGCGCGCATGACCTTCCAGCGGTTCTTCCGCCGCTACTACCTGCTCGCCGGCCTGACCGGCACGGCCGCCGAGGCCGCGACCGAGCTGTGGGCCACCTACCGGTTGCGCGTGCGCCGCCTGCCGACGAACCAGCCCATCCGGCGCCGTGAACTTGCTGCGCGCTGCTTTGCTAACTCTGCTATCAAATGGCAGGCTGTGGCCGATGATGCCATCGCGGCTGCCGCGCGCGGCCAGGCCGTGCTGGTGGGCACGCGCAGCGTCGAGGCCAGCGAGGCCGTCGCGGCCGTGTTCGCCGAACGCGGCGTCGACGTCGTCGTGTTGAACGCGCGCCAGGATGCCGAGGAAGCCGCCGTCGTGGCCCATGCAGGCGTGTCCGGCCGCATCACGGTGGCCACCAACATGGCCGGCCGCGGCACCGACATCAAGCCCGACCCGGCGGCCCTCGCTGCCGGCGGCCTGCACGTCATCCTGACCGAATACCACGAGTCCCCGCGCGTGGACCGCCAGCTCTTCGGCCGCAGCGGCCGCCAGGGGCAGCCCGGCACGGTGCGCGCGCTGGTGGCGGCGGACGATCCGCTCTTCAAGACGCTGCCCGCGCTGCTGCGCGCGGCGCTCGCCAGTGGTCAGGCACTCGCGCTCGCGGTACGCCTGGCCCAGGGCGCCGCCGAGCGCCGCGCCTGGCAGATGCGCAAACAGACTCTCCGCCAGGATCGCGAGTTACACCGCATCATTGGCATTGCAGGCACCACGACATGAAACCCCACGCCCTTCTTGCCTTGCTGGCCGCTTCTCCGGCCTTTGCCGCCGACTACGACTGCATGATCGAACCCGCACAGACGGTGGAGATCCGCAGCCCCGTCGTCGGCATCCTGGAGCGCGTGCATGCGCGCCGCGGCGACGCCATCCGCCAAGGCCAGGTGCTGGTCAGCATCGAGAGCAGCGTGGAGGCCAGCGCGGCCGACTCCGCCAAGGCCCGCGCCGACGCGCAAGGCCAAGCGCAGCTGGCGAACGCCAGGGTGGCCGCGCTGCGCGAGAAGGCGCGGCGCTTGCAGGACCTGCTCGCGGAGGAATTTGTTTCCGCCCAGGCGGTTGAAGACGCGCAGGCCGAACTCAAGTTGGCGGAGGCCGAACTGAAGACCGCCACGGAGAACAACCAGATTGCCCGCCTCGACCACCGCCAGGCCGTCGACCAGCTGCGCCGCCGCCAGATCCTCGCGCCGTTCAGCGGCGTCGTGGTCGACCAATACCTCTACCCCGGTGCGCTGATGGACAGCAGCGACACCAAGAAGCCCGTGCTCAAGATCGCACAGACCGACCCGCTGAAGGTGCAGGCCCTGCTGCCGGTCAAGGCTTTCACGCAGGTCAAGGTGGGCCAGATCGTCAGCGTCACGCCCGAGGCGCCGTTCGCCGACAAGCCCATCCAGGCCAAGGTCCGCACGGTGGACCGCGTGCTGGACGCTGCGGCCGGCACCTTCGGCATCGTGGCCGAGATCGCCAACGCCAAGGGTGAACTTCCGGCAGGGCTGCGCTGTCGCGTCAAACTGTAGGTGTGTTGAAGCACCTGCTCGCCCCGCTGCGCTGGCTCGCCCGGTTCGTCCTTGCGCTGCTCATCCTCTTCGAGGAATGGGGCTGGGAGCCGCTGCGGCGCGTCTTTGCGCTGCTGGCCAAGCTGCCGGTCATCCGTCAGTTCGAGGCCCTGCTCAAGCGCCTGCCGCCACGCTGGGCGCTGGTCGTGCTGCTGCTGCCCAGCCTGCTGATCCTGCCTATCAAGCTGCTGGCCGTCTGGCTGGTGGCCGAGGGTCGCGTGATGTTCGGCGTGAGTCTCGTCATCGCGGCCAAGCTGATCGGTACGGCGCTGCTGGCCTGGCTGTTCCAGCTCATCCAGCCGGCACTGATGCAGTTGCCCTGGTTCGCGCGCCTGCATGGGCGCTGGACGGCCTGGAAGGCCGAGCTGCTCGCCTGGGTTCGCGCCAGCGCCGTGTGGCGGTCCGCGCGGGCGATCAAGCTGCGGGTGAAGCGGCTGTTCAGGCGCGGGCGAGAGACGCCGCCGTCGACATGAAGCTGCCGGCTCGATACTGGAAAACATGAATGTCAGCCGCGCTTACTACTCTTCGAATCTCGACGAATTCCTGCGCGCGTCGGCAGACAGCGTACTCGGTGAGTTGGCGCGGAACTCAGGGTTCTCGATTGAACTGAGTCAGCGCAACGCCTGGGTTCGACAGACCGAAATCCTCAAGCAGCAGCTCCAAGAATGGGGGCACGCAGGACACATTTTTCTTGAGTTCGTGGTTCCTCGCATGGGGCGCCGTATCGATGTTCTGGTGCTCATCCGCAACACGGTACTGGTCATCGAGTTCAAAGTAGGCGAAGCCCACTTCACACGTGCCGCACTCGATCAGGTCTGGGACTACGCGCTCGATCTGAAGAACTTCCACGAACCGAGTCACGGGGTGACGATTGCTCCACTACTCGTTGCAACGGAAGCCGCCGCAGGATTCAGCGTCGTCGCGACAAGCCATCACGACGACGGGGTTCTTTTGCCCATCAGGACAGACCCAGCATCATTGAGTTTGTGCATCCGGCAAGTGCTCTCATTGAGTGAAGGGGCAGACATCGACCCCGACAGATGGGTGCGCGGACGCTACAAGCCAACGCCCACGATTGTGGAAGCCGCCTCAGCTCTGTATAGGCAGCATTCGGTAGCAGACTTGTCGCGCAGTGATGCAGGTGCCAAGAACTTGTCAATCACCTCTGCTGTCGTCGACGAGGTCATCGAATCAGCACGATTGCAGCGACGCAAGGCCATCTGTTTCGTTACCGGCGTACCCGGCGCGGGGAAGACGTTGGTCGGTCTTGATGTTGCGACCAAACACATGGATGCGAGCAACGAGCTGCACAGTGTTTACCTCTCTGGAAACGGGCCGTTGGTAAAAATTCTCTGCGAGGCCTTGGCCCGCGACGAAGTCACCAGGGCCAGATCGAAGAACGTGCGTCTCCGTAAAGGTGAGGCCAGCAAGGCGGTGCAAACGTTCATTCAGAACATCCACCACTTCCGGGATGCGTACCTCGTTGACGACCAGGCTCCCGTCGACCACGTGGTGATCTTCGATGAAGCGCAGCGCGCGTGGACTCTGGAGCAGACAACCAAGTTCATGGCGCAGAAGAAGGGCCGCCCCAACTTCAATCGGTCCGAGCCTGAGTTCCTCATTTCTTGCATGGACCGCCATAAGGACTGGGCCGTGGTGATCTGCCTCGTCGGTGGCGGACAAGAAATCAACACCGGCGAGGCCGGCATCAGTGAATGGTTGGCGGCCATTGAAAGTCATTACCCCTCGTGGCTGGTTTACGTGTCGCCGCATCTGACGGACAGTGAGTACGCGGCAACTGACGCGATTGCTTCGCTCCAGCAACGTGCCCATGTTGTTTTCAATGAAGGCCTGCATCTGGCCGTTTCCATGCGCTCGTTCAGAGCTGAACACGTATCAGGCTTTGTGAAGCATTTGCTGGATCGGGACGAGGTCCAAGCGACCGCGGCACTGCCAGCCGTTCAACAGCGGTATCCGATCGTTGTCACTCGCGACCTATCGGCAGCCAAGCAATGGCTCAAGTCCCAAGCGCGTGGGACGGAGCGCTACGGAATCGTCGTCTCATCCCAAGCCGAGCGGCTGAAACCTCACGCGATCAACGTGCGCTCGCCGATGGACCCCGTGCACTGGTTCTTGGATGAAAAAGACGATGTGCGTTCTTCGTACTACCTCGAAGACGTTGCGACGGAGTTTCACGTGCAAGGCCTGGAACTCGACTGGGCCTGTGTGGTCTGGGACGCGGATTTGCGCATCGCCAACGGTGGCTGGCGTCATCACCAGTTTGTTGGCAACAAGTGGCAGAACATCCACAAGGCGGAACGGCAGCTCTACCTGAAGAATGCGTACAGGGTGCTGCTGACACGCGCTCGGCAAGGCATGGTCATCGTTGTTCCGCCTGGCGATTCAGAAGATCCGACACGTGCCTCGGCGTTCTATGACCCGATATTTCACTACCTGCGCGAAATCGGTATGCCGACTCTTTAGGGGCCCGTGACCTGAGGTGAGGCAAGCGCTGTGCCGGAGGCGCGCACGAGAGGCGCGACTTTCGGTCTGAATTGCAGGCGCTGTTCGCGCTGCACATCGATCTCGGCGCGGATGGTGGCCAGCTCGGCCTGGCGCTCTTCCCGGTAGAACAGGTTGTAGGCCTCGAAGGGCACCATGCGGCCGTCCGGTCGCGCGATGTGGATGCAGCTCTTCTTCAGCGCGCGGATGTCCAGCGACTGCGCGTCCATGAACTGCACGATGAGCACGCGGAAGACGTCGCGGTAGCTGAGCTGGGGTGCATCTATCTTGGGCAGGCAGCACAGCAGCTCAGACAGGCAGTTGGACTGGCTTTCGGGCGAGTGGTTGGTGGAGAACAGCTTGAAGACCGAGGCCTTCAGCGCCGGGTCGCCCTCGAAGACGATGGTGCTGCGGTCGCCGCTGAGCAGCGTGGCTGCGTCCAGATAGCGCGTCAGCGGCACGAGCCCATTCGGGCTCCGCAGCGCGTAGGCCATCGCCAGCGTGTCGGGGTTGCAGGGCACGGGCAGCACATCGGCCAGCGTGAACACGCCGCTCTGCTCGGCGATGCGGCGGCGCAGTTCGCTGACGGTGAGGCGATGCTTCGTGGCGTCGTAGACCTCCACACGGCCGGCGTTCTGGATGGGTTGCAGCGTCACGCCGCGCACGCAGCCGTAGCTCTGACCGTGGCGGATGACGTCGCCGATCTCGTCGTCGTTGATGCCGCGCTTGACCGTCATCACCAGCGTCGTCGAGATGCCCAGGGCATCCAGCCGCGCCAGCGCCGCGTCGTGCGGACCGCGCAGGTCGGCGCCGCGCAGGTCCATCAGCGCCTCGCGCCGCAGCGAGTCGAACTGAAGGTAGACCTCCAGCCCCGGCGCATAACCCGCCAACCGTTCGGCAAAGGCCGCATCCTGGGCGATGCGCAGTCCATTCGTGTTGACCATCAGGTGCTTGATGGGCCGCGCCTTGGCGGCGTCGAGGATGTCGAAGAACTGCGGGTGCAGCGTCGGCTCGCCGCCGGAGATCTGCACGACGTCGGCCTCGCCCTCGCTGGCGACGACGGCGTCCAGCATCGCGATGACCTCGTCCATCGTTCGGTGCGAAAGCCGCTCGGGGCCCGACCCCGCGTAGCAGGTCGGGCAGCGCAGGTTGCAGTGGTCGCTGATCTCGATGAGGGACAGGCAGCTGTGCTGCATGTGGTCGGGGCACAGGCCGCAGTCGTAGGGGCAGCCGTATTTCATGGGCGTGGCGAAGCGCTGCGGCATCTCGGGCGGCTTGACGAAGACCTCGCGGCATTGCCGGTAGTAGGCCGCGTCGTCGCTGACGAGCACGCGCTCGGTGCCGTGGGCTGGGCACCATTTGTCCATGTAGACGTGATCGTCCTTGATGACGATCTTGGCTTCGACCGGGCGCAGGCAGGTCGTGCAGACGGACTGCGTCGTGTCGTAGAACAGGTAGGGGCGGACCTTGCGTGTCATGACGTGGCCAATCGAGGTGGGCGGCGCCAGGCGCGCAGCACGAGGGGTGTGTAGACGGCCAGCGCGACGAGGCAGGTCCACTGGATGCCCGACAGGCCCAAGGGATAGGCGACGGGCACGGGCTTGAGGAACTCGACGCCGAAGCGCCACAGCAGGTAGGCGCTCAGGAAGAGCTTGAAGACGAGGCTGGGCGTGGCGAAGCGGGCGCGGTGCAGTGCGAGGCCCAGCGGCAGCACGACGGCTATCTCGTAGAGCTGGGTCGGGTGGCGTGCCACGCCGTCGCCAAAGTCCACGCCCCAGGGCAGCGCTGTCGGCAGGCCGTAGGTGTCGTCATGCAGGCCGGCGAGGAAGCAGCCGATGCGGCCGATGGCGAGGCCGACGGCGATGGGCAGCACCATCGCGTCGCCCGTACTGCGGGTCTGGCCGGTCAGCTTCTTCGCGATCTCCACGCTGATGAGCCCGCCGAGCAGTCCGCCGACGATGCTCTGGCCGGGCCAGATCAGCGTGCGCTGCTGCCAGATGGCCAGCGCGACGTCGGGCCGCTCGATGAGGAAAACTAGCTTGTTGCCGATGGCCGCGCCAAGCAGCAGGCCGACGAGGACGCCGAAGTTGCCCGGTGCTAGTGCGCCGCCGCGCTGCTGGCGTTTCAAGGTCCGACGCCACATCGCCGCGCCCAGCGCCATGCCGGCCCAGGCGAAGGCGGTGTGGGCCCAGGCGGCGGTGGCGGCGTCGGCGATCACTTGTTCAGCCACTTCCGTATCCTGCGGCCACACCACCAAGCCACACCTGTGCCGATCAGCAGACTGGGCACCGAGATTTCCAGGGTGCTGCCGACTCCAAACCGGATGCCGCCGCTTGGCGCCCGCTTGGTGAAGAAACCGTCAAAGTTGCCCGTGATGAGCATGGTGAAAACGTCCGGCAAGGTCGTGATCGTGAATACCGCTCCGCACAGGCCGGCAAGGCCGAAACCCAGCGTGGCGAGGGTCAGCACGCAAATCAGCAGTGCCCGCCCAATGCCGGAGATGGTCATGAAGCGATGGCGCCGGCGATTAGGCGTCGTCGCGCCAGCGCCTGGCGAGCAAGCGGACGCACCACCACGCCAGCCCGCCGCCGATCAGCAGGCTGGGCACGGAGATGACGAGGATGGCAACGGAATAGGGGTCATGCCTCTCCGAGAAAGTCACGCCGCCCAGGCCAATGGCGGTGAACACCGCGCCGCACAGCCCCGCCAGGCCGAAGCCCAGCACGGCCGCCATCAGCAGGCCGACGACTAGCAGGCGGCCGACCTTGGAACCGGTGTCGTCGCTCATGAGGCACCCTCGTCGCGCTGCGACTGGCCCAGCGTGCGGCGGATCTTCTGCGCACAGACCCAGACCATGAAGAAGCCGCCGATGAAACATGGCAGCGACAGGATCAGCATCGCCGCCGCACCGAGGTCGGTCAGCAAGGTCAGCGTGAAGATGCCGCCGCACAGCCCGATGGCACCAAACCCCAGCACGCCCACCGCGAGCACCAGGACCAGCAGCCCACGGCCCAGCGATGACGCGGCGCCGCTCATGCTGTCTGCGGCGCCAGCAGGCCGGCCACGCGCTGGCGCAGCGTGTCAGGCGTCACATCCGCCTGCTTCAGCGGCTCGTCCACCGTCAAGCTGATCCGGCTCCAGAACCCTCGCCGCATTGGCTTGCTCATCGCCTTGCCACCCTCCACACGCGAGAAGTAGCTGCCCCACAGATTGCCCAGCGCCATCGGGATCACGGGCACGTCGGGCAGGCCGTCGATGAGCTTCATGACGCCACCCTTGAAGGGCTGCAATTCGCCGTCGCGCGTGATGCCGCCCTCCGGGAAGATGCAGACCATTTCGCCGTCGGCCAGCACGGCGCGGGCGGCCGTGAAGGCCGCCTCGTAGGTCGCCGGGTCGGTCTTGGCCGGTGCGATGGGGATGGCCTTGGCGAGCTTGAACATCCAGCCCAGCACGGGGGTCTTGAAGATCTGCGCGTCCATCAGGAAGCGGATGGGGCGCGGGCTGGCGGCCATCAACAGCACGGCGTCGACAAAGCTGACGTGGTTGCAGACAAGCACTGCCGGGCCGGTCGTCGGGATGCGCTCGTCGTTGACGACGCGGAAGCGATAGACGATGCGCGTGAGCACGAAGGCGGCGAAGCGCAGCAGGTACTCCGGCACGATGAGGAAGATGTAGAAGGCGACCACGGCGTTGGCGATGCCGACGGCCAGGAAGACCTGCGGGATGGTCAGGCCCGCGCTCAGCATGGCGCCGGCGATGACGCTGCTGGCGATCATGAAGGCCGCGTTCAGGATGTTGTTGGCGGCAATGATCCGCGCGCGGTGGCTGGGCTGGGCGCGCAGCTGGATCAGCGCGTACATGGGCACGCTGTACAGGCCGGCGAACAGCGCCAGCAGCGTCAGGTCCGCCAGCACGCGCCAGTGGGCCGTCACCGCGAGGAAGCCGCTGACCGTGTAGGGCTCGCTCGCCGGCAGGCCGCTGGCGGCGAAGTAGAGGTCGATGGCGAACACGCTCATGCCGATGGCGCCCAGCGGCACGAGGCCGATCTCGACGTGGCGCTTGGACAGCATCTCGCACATCAGCGAGCCGATGCCGATGCCGATGGAGAACACCGCCAGCAAGAGAGACGCGACCTGCGGGCTGCCATGCAGCACTTCCTTGGCGAAGGCCGGGAAGTTGCTCAGGAAGACGGCGCCGAAGAACCACATCCACGAGATGCCCAGCAGCGAGCGGAACACGGCCAGGCCCTCGTGCGCGAGCTTGAGGTTGCGCCAGGTCTCGGTGAAGGGGTTCCAGTTGATGACGAGGTTAGGGTCGGTCGACGGGCTGGCGGGAATGGCTTGCGCGGTCGCGCGGCCGGCGATGGCCAGCGCGAGGCAGGCCCAGGCCACGTGCTGTGGGCCGACGATGGGCGTGTCGACGAGGATGCCGCCGGCCAGCTGGCCTAGCAGGATGGCGACGAAGGTGCCCATCTCCACCATGCCGTTGCCGCCGGTCAGCTCGCGCTCGCTCAGCTGCTGCGGCATGTAGGCGTACTTGACCGGGCCGAACAGCGTCGAGTGCAGGCCCATCAGGAACACGCAGCCCAGCAGTGCCGGCACGTTGGCCGCATAGAAGCCCCAGGCGGCGATGGCCATGATGGCGATCTCCAGGCTCTTCACCAACTGCATCAGGCGCGCCTTGTCGTGCTTGTCGGCGAGTTGGCCGCTGGTGGCCGAGAACAGCACATAGGGCAGGATGAACAGCGCACCGATGACCAGGCCCGCATGGCTGGGCGGCAGCCAGTCCAGCTGCAGCTGGTAAGTGATCATCAGCGTGAACGCGAACTTGAAGACGTTGTCGTTGGCGGCGCCGAGGAACTGCGTCCAGAAGAACGGCGCGAAGCGGCGCTGCTTGAGCAGCGCGAACTGGTTCGGGTGTGCGTCGTGGCTCATTTCTGGACTTGTTGGGGTGACTCGGACAGGTTGACGCGCGTCAGCCACGCAAACATCGAGTCCACGGTGACCGTGTCGATGTGGCTGCTGAAGCGGCGCGCACTCGGATGATCGTCGAAGGCGATGTTGGCGCGCGTCAAGCGCCCGCCCAGCCGCGTCAGCGTGGACAGGTGCAGGTCGGTCGGCTGGTAGCCCTGGGCCTTGAGCCAGGCCTGGGCGTCACGCCGGTTGTCGATGCCGGGCGCTGCGGCGCCCACCAGCGTTTCCAGCACCCACTGGTTGCTCTGCTGGTAGGTCGTGCCGAAGGCATAGGCCACCATGCTGTAGCGGCGCTCGTTGAAGCGAGCGACGCGGGCGTTGTCCGTCAGCACGGGCAGCAGCGCCTGCTGCAGCTCGGGCTTGAGCACGGCGAAGGCGGCGTCGTAGCGGTAGGGGTTGTCGAGGAAGAACTCGCCCAGGCCCTGGCGGTACAGCGCCGCGTGGTCGGTGCCGCAGTTGTTGAGCTTGTGCATGACGCGCCACACAGCGGGCTCCTGCGAGGTGTCCTTGTAGACGAAGCCCAGGTGCGACCACTTCAGGCCGTACTTGGACAGGTCCTGCCCCGCGCGGGCCAGCACGACGACCTGCGCGCCGCTTGCATCGAGTTGCCGGGCCGTGGCCTGGGCGAGGTTCAGCCCTTGCTCGATCTGGCGCGTCGTTGGCTGCTTTTCCTCGCAAGGCCGGCCGGCGTGGGCCGAGGCCGCTGCCGCAAGCAGCAACGCGGCGATCAACCTCACCGGCTCACCTGCTCGTTGTAGAGCAGTGCCTTGCCGATCTCGTTGGGGATGAAGGCGATGACCGCGCCCGCAGCCGACAGGATGGTGCCCGCGCCGATGACCGACACCGTCACCGCTGCGCCCGTGGACACGATGACGCCCTCGGCCAGCTTGCCCGAGGCCTTGATGCTGATGCGCGCGCCGTCCGACGCACGCTCCAGCACCCAGACCGTCGCGCCACCAACGATCTCGACGCCGACGACCACCAGCGTCACGCCGGCCGACAGGATGCCGACCGGCAGCGCGCTGAGCGCCACGCCGGTGGCGCTGACCGCGCCGACCGACAGCACGACCGGCGCCAGCGACAAGGCCACGCTGGCCTCGGACAGGTTGGTGTGAGCCTGCGCCGAGGCGAGCGCCAGCGACAGGGTGAGGGCGGCGAGCACGGGTTTCATCAGCGACTCCTTGTTCATTGCATTGCAACGTCGCCGGCCAGCGCTTCGCGGCGGCCTTGCAGACGGGCTTCGAGCAGGTCAGCCTCGTGGGCGTCGCGCAGCATCTTGGCCAGGGTAAAAACGTTTGAAATGAGGTACAGCCAGCAGACGCCCAGGTAGGCCTTCCACACCGGCTGAATCTCCATGCGCCACAGGCCCCAGCCCGTCAGGCCCATGGCCAGCGCGAAGCCTGCCCAGACGACGACGCGCCACATCGGCGTGTCGACCTGGCGGCCCTGGTTGTCGCGGATGAACTTGGCCAGCGCGAAGGCCGTGGACAGGCAGAACACATAGCCCATCACCATGAAGGCGCGGTCGAGGTCCTGGCCAGGCAGCCAGGCCAGGCCCGAGGCGCACAGCAGCACGCTGATGGCGAAGGACAGCCAGACCTGCAGGCGCCAGGCGCCTGTGTCGCGGCGGATGGTCATGGGGGAAGGCATCTTGAAAACTCCCTGGTCGTTTTGGAATGGGCGCGATCTTCTCGCAGCGGCTGCGGGGCCAGTAGGGGAATTGTTCGCAGTGGCGTGGCAGGCGGCGCGTGGCAGCGTTTGGCGCTACTGGGTCGGGCTTCCTTGGGGTCGGGAGGTGCGGCCGGTGCCGTCATGCGCTACCGTTCGCGCCCATGTCGAGCACGCAATCCCTCGTGAGCCTGATCAAGGCCGAGTTGAAGAGCCAAGGCCTGAGCTATGCCGAGCTGGCCCAGGCGCTGGAACTGTCGGAGTCCAGCGTCAAGCGCATGCTGGCGCCGGGCGGAGAGATGCCGTTGTCGCGCGTGGACGAGATCTGCCGTGTGCTGAAGCTGGAGTTCGCCGAGCTGGCCGGGCGCCTCGCCAGCCAGTCGCCCGCGCAGCGCCAGCTGAGCCTGGAACAGGAGAAGGCCGTTGTCGCCGACCCCAAGCTGCTGCTGGTCGCCATCTGCTGCCTCAGCCTGTGGGCGCTGGAGGATGTGCTGGCGCGCTACCGGCTCAGCGAGGCGGATGCCGTCGCGGCACTGGTCAAGCTGGACCGCCTGGGAGTCATCGAGCTGCGGGCCCACAACCGCTACAAACTCAAGGTGGCCAAGACGCTGCGCTGGCGGCCGCAGGGGCCGGTGATGACGTTCTTCAGGGAGCGTGTCATGGCGGACTTTTTCGCCGGTGGCTTCGACGGCGAGGGCGAGCTATTGACCCTCGTGCACGGCGAGTTCGGCGCCGGCCATGCGCGCGAACTGGCCGAGCGCCTGCAGCGTACGGCCGACGATTTCGCCCGCCAACACCTGCTGGACCAGAAGCTGCCGTCGGCCGAGAAGCGGCCCTACAGCGTCATCATCGGCTTGCGGTCGTGGGTGTTCGAGGCGTTCAGGGATCTGGAGAGGCCAGGCCTGGGTCAGCGCAAGGGCGAGATAGGCGGCGGTCGCCGGCCGAATCACCAGGGCTAGAACAAGGTGAACGAGGCAAGATGATCAACGTCAAAAGACTGCTGGTGGTGATCGGCTTTGGCGCCGGCACCGTGGCGCTGGCGCTGCTGTTTTCGAGCTGGGGTGCGCAAAGGCCGGATCAAGAGACATGCGCGCGCAGTTGCGCGCCCCAGCGTGGCGTCATTGAACGTTCAGGACCGGCGCATGGCTCAACGTCGCGGCCCGCGCGCAACGAATTCTGCGTGTGCAAGGCCTCTTAGGCCCCAGCAAAGTGCTGGCGGGGCTTTACCAGAACTCCCAACGCCCGGTCCAGATAACCCAGACGCCCAACAGCCCGTTCGTCACCGCATGGGCGATGACGGCCGACCACAGCTTGCCGCTCTTGCGATAGAGCAGCGCATACGCCAGGCCAGCGACGACGGCGGCCAGCCACAGCGTGTGGGCCAGCGTGAAGACGAAAGTGGACAGCAGCACGGCCTTGATGCCCACGGTCTGCGGGTCGACGCGCTCGAAGCCGGGGTGCTGCACCCAGCGCATCAGGAAGCTGCGCCAGAACAGCTCCTCCATGACCGGCACGACGAGCGCGGCGCCGGCCAGGCGCAGCGCGATCAGCGCCCAGATGGGTTGGCCGGCGGCGTCCAGCGGCACGAAGGCGGCGGTGGCCGTGCCGAGCTGCATCCATGGTGCGTCCAGCTGCACCCAGATGGCAAAGACGGCAATGCCGACGACGACTGCCCAGCCGGCCTCACGCGCGTCGGGCAGGTTCTGCCGCACCAGCTCGCCGTAGCTGCGCCAGTACCAGGCCAGCAGGCCGGCGACGACGAGGGTCTGGGCGCCGTAGATCCAGCGCGCATCCAGGCCGAAGCTGTCCGGCAGATAGCCGCGCAGCGCCAGCAAGGCCATGAAAACGATGAAGGGAATGCAGCGGGCGAGTGCGGCGGGGCTGAGCGCGGGTTCAGTGTTGGGCAATTCGGCGGGCATGTCGGCGCGAGCTTAGCCGCCGGCCGTGACGTATCGAGGGCCAGCCGCCCCCCAAGGCTCAGGGGTGGGCGGCTTGCAGCAAGCCGTCGCTCTGAAGTCAGCCTAGCCCGGCCAGGCGCGCCTCAATGCGCGCCTTCGTCGCCGGCAGCGCGGCCGGCAGGCCCTGCGCCAGCTGGGCGAACAGCTCGTCGTGCAGCTTCATCTCGGCCTGCCATTCGGCGGCGTCGATGCGGGTGACGGTGTCGAACTGCTCCGGCGAGAAGTCCAGGCCGTCCCAGTTCAGGTCGCCGTAGCCCGGCGTCACGCCGAACACGTGCTCCTGGCCGCCGCCCTGGCCTTCCAGCCGGTCCAGCATCCACTTCAGCACGCGCATGTTCTCGCCGTAGCCGGGCCAGACGAACTTGCCGTCGGCACCCTTGCGGAACCAGTTGACGCAGTAGATGGCCGGCAGCCTGGCGCCCGAGAGCTGAAGCCGCATGCCCAGGTCCAGCCAATGCTGGAAGTAGTCGGCCATGTTGTAGCCCATGAAGGGCAGCATCGCGAACGGGTCGCGGCGCACGATGCCCTGCTGGCCGGCAGCGGCGGCCGTGGTCTCGCTGCCCATGGTGGCGGCCATGTAGACGCCCTCGGTCCAGTCGCGCGCCTCGGTCACCAGCGGCACGGTGGTGGAGCGGCGGCCGCCGAAGATGAAGGCGTCGATGGCAACCCCGGCGGGGTTGTCCCAGTTCTCGTCGAGCGCCGGGTTGTTGATGGCAGCCACCGTGAAGCGGGCGTTGGGGTGGGCCGCCTTGGCGCCGGTGGCCTTGGCAATCTCGGGTGTCCAGTCCTTGCCCTGCCAGTCGACGCAGTGCGCGGGCGGGGTGTCCGTCATCCCTTCCCACCAGACGTCGCCGTCGTCCGTCAGCGCCACGTTCGTGAAGATCACGTCGCGCTGCAGGCTGGCCATGCAGTTGGGGTTGGTGTGCGAGTTGGTGCCGGGAGCGACGCCGAAATAGCCCGCCTCGGGGTTGATGGCGTAGAGGCGGCCGTCGGCACCCGGCTTGATCCAGGCGATGTCGTCGCCGATGGTGGTGATCTTCCAGCCGTCGAAGGCGGCGGGCGGGATCAGCATCGCGAAGTTGGTCTTGCCGCAGGCGCTGGGGAAGGCGGCGGCGATGTGGCGCTTCTGGCCAGACGGGCTCTCCACGCCCAGCACCAGCATGTGTTCGGCCAGCCAGCCTTGGTCACGCCCCATCGTCGAGGCGATGCGCAGCGCGAAGCACTTCTTGCCCAGCAGCGCGTTGCCGCCGTAGCCCGAGCCATAGCTCCAGATCTCGCGCGTCTCCGGGTAGTGGACGATGTACTTGGTCTTGTTGCAGGGCCAGCTCACGTCGGCCTGGCCTTCCGCCAGCGGCGCGCCCACCGTGTGCACGCAGGGCACGAAGTCGCCATCGGTGCCCAGCAGGTCGATGACGGCGCGGCCCATGCGCGTCATCGTGCGCATGTTGACGGCCACATAGGGGCTGTCGCTCAGCTCCACGCCGATGTGGGCGATCGGGCTGCCCAGCGGGCCCATGCTGAAGGGCACCACATAGAGCGTGCGACCGCGCATGCAGCCCTTGAAAAGGGCGTTCTGCCCGGTCTGCAGCAGGTCGCGCATGGCGGCCGGCGCCATCCAGTTGTTCGTCGGGCCGGCGTCGGCCTCGTGCTCGCTGCAGATGAAGGTGCGGTCCTCCACGCGGGCGACGTCGCTGGGGTCGGACGTGGCCAGGTAGCTGCCGGGGCGCAGCTCGGGGTTGAGCTTCTTGAAGGTGCCGGCGGCGACGAGTTGGTCGCACAGGCGCTGGTATTCGCTCGTGCTGCCGTCGCACCAGTAGATGTCGGCGGCCTCGGTCAGTGCCGCAATCTCGGCGACCCAGGCGATCAGCCGGGCGTTCTTGACATAGGCGGGCAGATTCAGGCGCAAGCCCTGCATCGCGGGTTGGTTCATGGGAAAGCTCCAATCATGGGGATGTGTTTGGGGCAACCCCGGAGCTGGCCCAAGCACACCGGGCCTGAGGCCGGCAGCGTGGAATCCAATGTAATCAGGCGGTAACTTTTCGACCCGAGAGGCTCATGCAAAACGTGCATAGGCGCATGCTGGCGTGGCTTTAACGCTCCCTCCGGTGGTGAAGCAAGGCTAGGGTTTGCGCGAAGTCAGCGTGAAAACCGACGTAACTTCTCGGGCTTGAGCGCATCGCGCCCGGCCGGCCTCAGGCCAGATGCACCGCCGCCCGGCCGGTCCGCTTGGCGGTGTACATGGCCTGGTCGGCCCGCGCGATCAGGTCCTCGGCCGTGGCTTCGCCGGGCCTGAACTCCACCACGCCGATGCTCGCGCCGACCGCCAGGGACTGCCCGTGCGTCTGGACGGGCTGCATCAGGGCGCCGAGGATCTTCTGCGCCACCGGCTGGGCGCCTTCGTCGCCGATGGCGGGCAGCAGCACGATGAACTCGTCGCCGCCCACCCGGGACACGGTGTCGCTGGAGCGGATGGCGGCGAGCATGCGCTGGGCCGAGGCCAGCAGCACGGCGTCGCCCGCCGCATGGCCGTACTCGTCGTTGATCTGCTTGAAGCGGTCCAGGTCGATGTACAGCAGCGCACCGCCGCTGCCGCTGCGGGAGGCGTTGTTCAGCGCCATGCTCAGGCGGTCCAGCATCAGGGCCCGCGTCGGCAGGCCGGTGAGCGGGTCATGCATGGCGCGCTTGACGAGCTCCTGCTCGACGCGCTTGCGGTGCGACGCGTATTGCAGCGCGCGGCGCAGCTGGGTCGCGTCGAAGTAGCCCTTGACGAGATAGTCCTGCGCGCCATTGACGACGGCCGACAGGCCCACGTCCTCGTCGTCGTTGCCCGACAGCACGATGATGGGCGCGTCGCCCGCCAGGTCGCGCAGCAGCGCCAGGGTTTCCAGCCCGTGGCTGTCGGGCAGGGCCAGGTCCAGCAGCAGCGCGGTGCAGCCCGGCTGGCTAGCCAGCCGCGCCGCCGCGCCGCGCACCGATTGCTCCCACAGCAGCTCCGGCAGCGTGCCGGGCGGCGCGTCGTCGAACATGGCCTGCACCAGGCGGATGTCGCCCGGGTTGTCCTCGACCAGCAGGATGTACGGATCTTTGCTCATGAGGAGGCCGTCCCCAGCGTGAAGAAGAAGCAGGTGCGTTCGCCGGGCCGGCTTTCCGCCCAGACGCGGCCCTCGTGACGCTGCAGGATGCGCCGCACCGTGGCCAGGCCCACGCCCGTGCCCTCGAAGCCCGCGCTTGAGGCGAGCCGGTGGAAGGGCTGGAAGAGCATGTCGCTGTCCTTCATGTCGAAGCCGACGCCGTTGTCCTGCACCACGTAGACGGGCTCGCTGCCCGGGTGCCGTTCGATGGCGAAGCGTATCCACGGTTTTGCGGTCTGCCCGGTGTATTTCCAGGCATTGCCCAGCAGGTTGACCAGCACGTCGCGCACCAGCGCCGGGTCGCCCTGGGCCTGCACGCCGGGCTCGATGTCCAGCGTCACCGCCCGATCCGGCTGGGCCGCCTGCAGCTGGGCCAGCACGTCCTGCGCCATGGCCGACAGGTCCAGCGGCTGGCGGCGGAACTTGCTGCGCTCCACCTGGGACAGGGCCAGCATCGCGTTGACGAGGTCGCCCATGCCGAGGGCGCTCTTGTGCACCATCTCCAGCTGGTGGCGGGCCTTCTCAGTGGCGGCGACGCCGCCGGTCTGCTCCAGCAGCGTGGCAAACCCGACGATGGCATTGAGCGGCGTGCGCAGGTCGTGGGCGATGGAGCGGTTGAACAGGGCCAGCTCGGCGTTGGCGGCTTCGAGCTGGGCGGTGCGTTGGGCCACGCGGTCTTCCAGCTCGTCGTTGCGCAAGGCGGTCTCCACCTTGTGGCGCTCCACCGCGTGCCGCATGCTGCGCACCAGGGCCACGCCGTCGGCGTGCTGCTTGGCGAGGTAGTCGTGGGCGCCGGCGCGTACGGCGTCCAGCGCGAGTTCGTCGTCGTCGTGGCCGCTGAGGATGACGACCGGCGTGTCGGGTGCATGCGCGCGGACCGCCAGAAAGGTCTCCAGGCCCTGGCTGTCGGGCAGCGACAGGTCCAGCAGGATCAGGTCAGGCCGATGGCTGTCGAGCCAGCTCAGGCCGCTGGCCAGCGACGAGGCTTCATGCAACTGGCAGCTGTCGCCGAAGCGCTCGCTCAGCTGCTCGCGAACCAGGCGTGCGTCGCCGGCGTTGTCTTCTATGAGCAGCACCGAGGAAAGCGCGTGGCTCACGGCAGCCTCATGCCACCCGTGTTGGCAGCAGCACCGCGCTGAGCCAGTAGGTCTGGATGCGGTCCACCAGGTCGAGGTAGTCGTCGTAGTCGGCCGGCTTGACCATGTAGGCGTTGCCGTGGGCGCGGTAGGCGTCCAGCACGTCCTGGCGGGCGGACGAGGACGTCAGCACGACGACCGGGATGCTGCCGAGCTGCGGGTCCTGCTTGATCTCGGACAGCACCTCCTTGCCGCTGATGCCGGGCAGGTTCAGGTCCAGCAGCACCAGGTCGGGCGCCAACGCGGCCGTGTGGGCGCCGCGGCGGTGCAGGTAGTCGAGGGCGGCATCGCCGTCCGCAACCCAGTGCAGCGCCGTGGCGGAGTTGCGCTCCAGCATGGCTTCGCGCACCAGGCGCATGTCTGCGGGGTTGTCTTCGACGAGCAGGATGTTCATGTGAACTGTCAGCTACGGTGAAGTTAGGCCACTTCGGGGTCGGCAGCGGCGATGGTAAAGAAGAAGGTCGAGCCCTGGCCGGGAACGGACTCGACACCGATGCGGCCGCCGTGACGTTCAACCACTTTCTTGCAGATTGCAAGGCCGATGCCCGTGCCCGGGAAATCGGCCCGGTGCAGGCGCTTGAAGATGGTGAAGATCTGGTCGTGAAAGCGCGGGTCTATGCCGATGCCGTTGTCCGCCACGCTGATGCGCCACAGGCCCTGGGCCTCCGGGCGCGCCGAGACATGGACGACGACCTCGGCGCCCGGCCGGCGGAACTTGATGGCGTTGCCGATCAGGTTCTGCAGCAGCTGGCAGAGCTGGGCGCGGTCGCCCATGACCCAGGGCAAGCTGTCCTCGACGAGCTTGACGGACGCGTCCTGCAGCGCCACGGCGAGCTGGCGGCGCACCTCGTCCAGCACGTCGTGCAGGGCCACGCGCTGGGGCGGCCCGCCGCTGCCGTCCACGCGCGCCAGGCTGAGCAGGTCCGACACCAGGGCCTGGGAGCGCTTGGCGCCGTCGGCAATCAGCGCGACGAACTCCTGGCCCTCCATGTCGAGCTGGGAGCTGTGCCGGCGCAGCAGCAGCTGGCTGTAGCTGGCCACCGTGCGCAGCGGCTCCTTGAGGTCGTGCGAGGCGACATAGGCGTACTGGGCCAGCTCCTCGTTGGAGCGCTCCAGCGCGCCGGTCTTGGCGGCCAGCTCGGCATCTGCGGCCTTGCGCGAGCTGATGTCCTCGACGACGGCGACGAAGCCCGTCGTCTGGCCGTCTTCGACGATGGCGGCCGAGATGGCGCGCGCCCAGACGACGCTGCCGTCGCCATGCAGGTAGCGGAACTCGCCCCGGAACTCGCCGCCGTCGCCGACGGCGCGTCGCCACTGCGCGCTCACCCGGAGCAGGTCGTCCGGGTGGATGGCGCTGGCCCAGCCTTCGCCCTGGGCCTGCGCCAGCGTGAGGCCGGTGATGTGCAGATAGGTCGGGTTGCCATAGAGCAGCTGGCCGTGCAGGTCCGTGAAGATGATGCCCAGTGGCGAGGCGCGCAGCACAGCTTGCAGCTGCCCCTCGGCCTCGCGCGCCAGGCGCTCGCTGTTGCGCAGGGCCTGGGCGGCGCGCTCGCGGTCGGTGATGTCGCGGATGATGCCGCTGAAGAAGCGCCCGGCTGCGCTCTCCCAGCTCGCGAGTGACAGTTCGAGGGGGAAGACGCTGCCGTCCGCCCGTAGCCCTTCGAGCTGCACCGTGCGGCCCACCACGCCGGGCAGGCCGCCGGCCTTCATGCGCGCCATGCCGTCGCGGTGGCTCTCGCGATAGCCGGGCGGCATCAGCGTCGTCAGCGACTGGCCGCGAATCTCCTCCTCGGTATAGCCAAAGATCGCCTGCGCAGCACGGTTCCAGGAGCACACGAGGCCGTCACCATCGGCGATGACGAAGGCCTCGCTGGCCGACTCCGCCAGCGAGCGGAACTGGGCCTGGGAGTCGCGCACGGCGATGTTCATGTCCTCGGCAAACATCAGTGCCCGCTCGCGCGTCAGCGTCAGCGCCCGCACCAGCGCGAACAGCAGCAGGCTCAGGCCCACGCCCGCGATCAGCACGATCTGGGCCTTCTGCAGGTCGATGGACGCATCGAAGCCGGCGAGGCTGGTGACCTGCAGCGTCCATTCGCCGCCGGGCAGTTCGATGCGGTGCGTGGCGATGAGGGGCGTGCGCATCGCGGCCGCGCGGCCACCGCTGTCGTAGAGCTGATGATCGGCGTCGAGCGCCGCCCGGCCGCTGTACAGGCGCACGGCCACGCCTTCCTGCTCGGCCATCTGGCCCAGCGCGTGGCGCATCACATTGCTCATGCGCAAGGGGATGTAGGCAAAGCCCACCAGCTCGCTGCGGCGCTGCGCCAGCGTGTCCAGCCGGGCGCCGTTGCGGAAGACCGGGTGATAGAACAGGATGCCGGCCTGCACGTCGTGGGCGTCCTCCTGCAGCAGGATGACCTTGCCGGACACGGCCGGCTGGCCGCTGTCCCGGGCCCGCTCCATGGCGGCGCGCCGGATAGGCTCGGTCAGCATGTCGTAGCCAAGGGCGCGGCGGTTGCGCTCGTCCAAGGGCTCAATGTAGATGATGGCCGAATAGCCGCTGCTGTCCCCGGGTGGGTGCCGGTCTTGCGTGGGCAGGCCGTCGGTCCCTATGGCCAGCAGGTGCGCATCCCGCTCCTGGCGGCTGAGCATGCGCACAAAGCCCATGGCCTGGATGCCGGGGAAGTGGGTCGCCAGGTCCAGGCTCGCGACGTAGGCGTGCCATTCCTCTTTCGTCACCTCGTCCGAGGCGGCCAACAGGCCGGCGGCGCCGCGCAGGATCTGCTCGTTGGCGCGGATGCGCTCGACGATCCGGTCCTGGATCTCGCTGGCGACGTAATGGAATCTTTCCTGCGCCCGCCGTTCGGTGTCGGAGGCCACCAGATGCCAGCCCAGCACCGTGATGCCCAGGCTGGCGAGCAGCACCGTCCATGGCACGGCCAGGTCACGCCGCACGGCGCTCTGGCGGCCCAGCTGCCGGCGCTCGCAGCGGTCCGCCGCCAGCACCAGGCCGGTCACGGCGGTGAGGCCGACGAAGGTCTGCAGCACGATCAGCGCGTCGTTGAGGTTGCCGCGCGTGAAGGGCCCCAGGCCGCGCGTCGTGCCCCACACCGCCATGCTCGCGGTCAGCAGCGAGGCGGCGGCCACGCCCAGCGGCCCGTGCCGGTAGGCCGCCCAGGCGATGCAGGGCATGAAGAGCCAGGCGAAGCGGCGGTCCGCCAGCGCCTGGCCGGCGGGGAAGGCGAAGACCAGCGCGCCCAGCGCTACGAGTGCCACCGCCAGCAACAGTCCGAGTGCAAATGGCCGCCAGTGCCAGTCGCCGCCCTCGCGCCGCGACAGCGCGATCAGCAAGGGGGCGACGACGAGGATGCCGGTCGCATCGCCAATCCACCAGGTCAGGCTGACGGTGGCCGCCGCCGCTGCGGGAATGATGCCGCCGACGAGCAGCGTGGCCGTGCCGACGGCCGCGCTGGCAACGCTGGCCAGCGCCGCGATGGCGATGAACTTGGCGACGTCGCCCAGCCGCTCGAAGGGGTTGGGCTTGTCCACCCAGCGCTGCAGCAGGTAGGCGCCCAGCCAGGCCTCCAGGCAGTTGCCCACCATGATGGCCGCCGACGCGCCGAGCACGGTGGGCAGGCTGGCCGAGTTGGCCGCAAACACGGCCGCGTTGGCGCTGAAGGCCCCCAGCGCCACGCCCGCCAGCAGGCCCCGGCCGCGCAGGAACAGCGCCGCCACCGCCAGGCCGGACGGCGGCCACACGGGCGAGGCGTTGCTGCCCTCGAAGGCCAGCAAAAGGCCCAGCCGCGCGGCGGCGTAGTAGAGCGCCGCCAGGCCGAGCACCGCCACCCACTGTTCGCCCTGAGGCCGCTCGCTCATGCCGGCTCCTCGGCCGGCGCTTCTTCCAGCGTGAACCAGAAGGTCGAGCCCTGGCCCAGCGCCGAGTCGACGCCGATGCGCCCGCCGTGCCGTTCCACCACCTTCTTGCAGATGGCCAGGCCTATGCCCGTGCCGGCGTGCTCATCGCGCAGATGCAGGCGCTGGAACATGCCGAATATGCGCTGGTGGAACTTGGGGTCTATGCCCAGGCCGTTGTCCCGCACCGAGATGCGCCAGCGTCCATCGCTCTCACGGGCCGCGCCGACATGGATGCGCAGGGGCGCCTCGCCGCGGAACTTCAAGGCGTTCGCCAGCAGGTTCTGAAGCAGCTGGCTGAGCTGGCGGCGGTCCGCGCGGACGGTGGGCAGGTGCTCGTCCCAGGTCAGCGTCGGGTTGCCCTCCAGCAGCGCTACGCGCAGCGAGCGCATGACCTCCTTCAGCACGCTGGCCACCGACACCGGCTCCAGCGGCTTGCCGTGGCTGTTGACGCGGGCGACGCTGAGCAGGTCGGCGATCAGCGCCTGGGCACGGCGGCCGCCGTCCTCGATGAAAGCCATGAACTCCTGCGCCTCGGCGGGCATGGCGTCGCGGTGGCGGCGCAGGATGAGCTGGCTGTAGCTGGCGATCATGCGCAGCGGCTCCTGCAGGTCGTGCGAGGCGACGTAGGCGAACTGCTCCAGCTCGGCGTTGGAGCGCTGCAGCTCCTCGCGGCGGTCCTGAAGTTCCGCATCGACCTGGCGGCGGCTGGTGATGTCTTCCACCGTGCCGATGAAGCCGCTGACCTGGCCGCCCTCGCGCAGCGGCACCGCATGCCCGCGCACCCAGACCTCGCCGCCATCCGGGCGCAGGTAGCGGTGTTCGGTGACGACCACGCGTTCGCTGGCCAGCACCTCCGCGAAAGCGGCCCGCATCTGCGTACGGTGGGCGGGGTGGACGACGCGCATCCAGCCCTCGCCCAGGCTGGCCTCCAGCGTCATGCCGGCAATCTCCAGCCAGGCCGGATTGACGTAGAGACAGCGACCGGCCGCATCGGCGTGGAACATGCCCAGCGGCGACGACTCCATCAACGTGCGCAACTGGCGCTCGCTCTTGCGCAGCGCCGTGAGGTCGTTGCCCAGCACATAGACGCCCAGCGTGCGGCCGGCCTCGTCGACATGGGGCAGGTAGTTCAGCCGCATGGACCACGGGCGGCCGTTGCGCATGACGTCGGCATCGAACTCGACGGTCTCGCCGCCCAACGCCCGCTGCAGATGGGCATCGAAGGGGCTGAAGTCGCCGTCCTTGTAGAAGGCCCGCAGCGGCTGGTTGATCAGCTGCTCGCGCGGCAGGCCGTGCCAGGTTTCATAGGCCTTGTTGACCATGCCGTAGCGGCCTTCGGCGTCGATGTAGCCGATCAGTGCGGGCACGTTGTCGGTGACGAGGCGCAGATGCTCCTCGGAGGCCCGCAGCGCCTGCGTCTGCGCGCCCAGCGAACGCGCCATCGAGTCGACTGCGCGCGCCGTGTCGCCGAGCTCGTCCAGCGCCTGCACATTGCAGCGCGCGTCGAGGTTGCCGGCACGGATGCTGGCCACGGCGTCGTCGATGCGGCGCAGCGGCTGCAGCACGCGGCGCCACACCATCACGCCCACGCCGCCCAGCAGCAGCAGGAAGAGCACGGGCGTGGCCAGCACCATGGCGCTGAACCAGCGCTGGTTGGCCGCCTGCTCGGCGGCGACCTCGTAGCCCCAGCGGTGGCTGCTCTCGATGACGCCCTGGGTCTCGCTCAGCAGCCGCTCGATCAGCAGGTCGCGCCGCCGCGCGGACAGGGCGCTGGGCGCCGCGCCGGCCTGCTCCACCAGCTTCTCGAACAGCGGCGGCAGCGCGTCGATGTTGCGGCGCAGCTCCAGCAGCGTCGCGGGCGGCTCGGGGCTGCCCTGCATGGCCAGGTCGACGGTGGTGGCCAGCTGGTCGTAGCGCAGCCGCCATTGCGTGGCCGCGCGCTCGCCGCTGTAAGTGGCGAACTCGTTGGTGAGTGTGAGCAGGCTGCCGATGTCGCGGGCGATGTCCTGTGACGCCGTCTGCTGCCTGAGCCCGTCGGCATCGGCGCGTATCACCTGCACCAGCCCGACGATGGACATCGCGGTCACGACCAGGGCCACCAGGGCCGCGGCGAGGAGACGCTGGCGGATCTTCATGGCTCAGCGGATGGGCAAGGTGACGGCGCCGGGTGCCGCCTTGCGCAGCGGGCCGGCGTCGATGGCGCGCGACACCGGGGCCAGACCTGACCCCGGCTCGACGATGCGCTCCCGGATGGCCCAGCGCGACTGGCTGTCCATGGTGCTGAGCAGCACTGGGGTCAGGTCCAGCCGGTAGGCGTGCTCGCCCATGGCGGCCAGCGCCGCAGCCGGGGCGATGCGCAGGCGCTCGGCGAGCAGCTTCGCCGCCTCGCCGGGCTGGCTGGCGATGAACTGCTGGGCGCGCAGCAGGCCGCGCAGCAGGCGCTGCACATCGGCCTCCCGCGCGGCGAGCTTGTCCCTGGCGATGGCAAGCACGAAGTGCTGGGTGTAGACGCGCGGCGTGGCCAGCCGGGCCAGGTCGGCCCCCAGCCGTGCGGCGGCCTCGCCGGCGATGGGCTCCCAGATGGCGATGGCGTCCAGCCGCTGGGCGGCCAGTTCGTCCACCAGCTGGCCGACCGCCAGCGGCACGACCGTCACCTGCTCGGCGCTGACGTCGTGATACAGCAGCCAGTTGTCCAGGAAGTACTGCGCCGACGTGTGCGCCACCGTGCCCACGCGCTTGCCGCGCAGGTCGGCCGGCGCGGTGATGCCGGCGCTGCGCCGCGCCACCAGCTTGATCTGCTGGGTGGAGGTGCTGATGGTGGCGATGACGACGGCGGACGCCGGGCCGGCTGCCTGCAGGTTGTCCAGCGCCGGGATGAGTTCCGCCGAGGTCGCCAGGTCTGCCGCGCCCGCGCCGATCTGCTGGAAGCATTCGCGGCCGCTGTTGCAGGCCAGCATCCTCACGGCCAGGCCCTCGGCCGAGAAATAGCCCTTGGCCTCGGCCACGTACAGCGGCAGGGACACCGGCCCGCGCGACACCGCCAGGCGCAGCTCGGTGGCGCCGCAGGGCAGCGCCGCCGCCAGGGCCAGCAGCGCGGCGAAGAAGGTTCTGGCCGCGCTCGCGCTCATTGCAGGACGTTGGCCTCGCCCGGCAGCGCGCGGCGCAGCGGCGCCGGCTCGACGAAGCGCAGGTAGTTGGGAATGGCCTGGCCGGGCGCCACATGGCCTTCGCGCCGCGCCCAGCGGGCCTCGGCCTCCAGCGTCGTGATCAGCGACTGGTCCAGCCCCAGGCGGTAGTCCAGGTCCTTCCAGACCCAGCTGACGAAGGCCTCGTCGAGCTGCAGGCGCTGCTTGAGGATGTCCTTGGCGTCGCGCGACCGCGTGGCGATGAAGCGCTGTGCCCGGGCCAGCGCACGCAGCACGCGCCCCACCTCGTCCGCCTTCTCGGCCAGCGCGCGCCGGCTGGCCACGAGGTTGAAGGTCTCGGTGTAGATGCGCGGGCTGGGCAGCACGACGGCGTCGCTGCCCAGCGCCTGCATGGCCAGCCAGCCGTTGGGCTCCCACGCGGCGATGGCGTCCACCTCGCGGTTCTTGAGGGCGGCCGCCAGCTTCTCGGGCGCCATGTCCACCATCTCGACCAGGCGGGGGTCGACGTCATTGAAGAGCAGGAAGGCGTCGAGGAAGTAGTGCGCGCTGGCGCCCTTGACCGTGCCCACCTTCTTGCGCGCCAGGTGGGCGGCGGCCGAGATGCCGGCGCTGCGGCGGGCAATCAGCTTCACGTCGTTGGTGGTGCTGACGAAGGAGGCGATGACGGCGTAGTCCGAGCGCACAAAGCTGTTGAACATCACCGGCAGGTCCGACGCCGTGGCCAGGTCTGCGGCGCCGTCGAACAGGCGCTTCATGCAACGCTGGCCGCCTATGCATTCCTCCAGCTTCGGCGCCACACCCTCGGCCGCGAAATAGCCCTGGGCCTCGGCGACGAAGAGGGGCAGCGACAGCGCCGTGCGGGACACCGCCAAGGTCAGCTCCGCCGCAGCGGCGCCGGGCGCCTGGCTCAGCAGCGCGGCCGCACAAAGGGGGCCGACGCTCATGCGCCAGAGTCGGCTCAGGCCGGAGAGGGCACCGCACGACAAGGGGGTCAGCATGACGGCGCATTCTGCCCCCGCGCCGCGCCGCGCGGCCGCTCAAGATTGACCCTGCTTCAGCCGTGCCAGCGCTTGGTCGCGCGGCGGACCATCTCGGGCAGCAGGTGGTTCTCGCTCTCGATGCGGCGCAGCCACGTGGCGTCGTTGCCCACGCCGTTGATCTCGCGGCGCAGGTAGTGCAGCGCGGCCTCGGCGCGCAGGTCGGCGGCATGCGTGTCCAGGCGGCTCAGCACGGTGGCGAGGTCGTCGCGCAGCACGCGGTGCTCGCCGGTCTCGGGGTCGACAAAGGTGCCGTCCAGCCCGAAGCGGCAGGCCTGGAAGCGGTTGAAGGTGTAGGGGAGGTAGTCGTCCTCGCTGAGCTTGAACGGCTTCTCCACGGTGATCCAGCGCGCCAGGCACTGGATGAAGCCGGCGATGGCCGCCGCCTTCTCAATGGTCAGCGGCGTGTCCAGCACGCGGACCTCGATGGTGCCGAACTCGGGCTTGGGGCGGATGTCCCAGTAGAAGTCCTTCATGCCCGTGACGACGCCGGTGCGCGTCATCTTGCTGAAGTAGGTCTCGAAGTCGCCCCAGGTCTGCACGAAGGGCGCGCGGCCGCTCAAGGGGAAGGCGAACACCGAGTTCAGCCGCGCCGAGTCGAAGCCCGTGTCCTCGCCCTGCACGAAAGGCGACGAGGCCGCCAGCGCGATCAGGTGCGGGATGAAGCGGCTCATGCCGTGCAGCAGCACCAGGGCCTCGTCGGCGCTCGGGCAGCCGATGTGGACATGCTGGCCGAAGATGGTGAACTGCTTGGACAGATAGCCATACAGCGACGACAGCTCGTGGAAGCGCGGCGTCTCGAAGATGCGCTGGCGCTTCCAGTGCTGGAAGGGGTGGGTGCCGCCGCCGCACAGGCTGACATCCAGCTGCTCGGCGCAGCTCACCAGGGCGTCGCGGATCTGGCCCAGCTCCGACAGCACCTGGCCGTGGCCCGTGCACACGCCGGTGGCCAGCTCGATCATGCTGCTGGTGATCTCGGGCTTCACGTCGCCCGGGATCTTGTGCTTTTCCATCAGCCGCATCAGGTCGCCCGACACGGGCGCCAGGTCGTAGTCGTCGCTGCTGACGATCTGCAGCTCCAGCTCCACGCCGAGCGTGAGCGGCTGCGATTTGGAGAACGCGCCCAAACTCATTGGTCTGTCTCCTTGATCTTTCTGGCGCGCCTTGGCGAAGGCGGCAACTCACCCGCCAGGCGCAGCGCGAACTGCACGGCGATGGGGCCGACCAGCTCCAGCACCGCGATGCTGGCCAGGATGATGGGCACGGCGCCGGCCGTGAGTTCGGGCTCGGCGCGCATCAGCTCGCTGAGCATGACCAGGGCCGTGCCCGACAGCGGCATCATCGTGATCGACAGCGCCAGGCCCTGCCGCCAGCTGGCCTTGGCCGCAGGCGCCAGCGCGATGATGGCCACCGACTTGGCCAGGAAGCGCGCGGCCATCAACGCCAGCGCCGCAAAGCCGCCGGCCACCAGCACCTTGGGCGACCAGGCCGAGCCGACGATGACGAACAGCATCAGCACCAGCGCCCCGCCCGAGGTGCCGAAGTGGCGCGGCCACACCCAGGGCCGGTCGCTGGTGTTGCGCAGCAGAAGGCCGGCCAGCAGCGGCATCAGCAGCGTGGACACGCCGATGGAACGCGCCGCGACGATGGCGAAGGCCACCATGCCGAAGAGCAGCAGCGCCGCGCTCTCGTTGCGCAGGTCCAGCCGCCGCGCGGCCAGGTAGCCCGCGCCGGCCAGCAGCGCGGCCACGCCCAGTGTCGTCAGCAGTGAGATGGCCAGGCCAGCCAGCGCCTGCGCCAGGTTGCCGCCGTCGTCGGCCGCCCACCAGGTGCGCATCAATGTGAGGGCGACAACGGCGTAGAGCGTGTTCAGCGCCGTCAGCAGCGTGGCGCGCTGCGTCACCTGGCCGGCCGCGCCGAGTTCCATCGCGACGCGGCCCGACACGGCGGCCGGCGCCGGCATGGCCAGGATGGCGCAGGCAATCGCGGTCTGCCAGCCGACGTCGAACAGGCGCAGCACGAAGGCCACGGCGACGGCGCTCAGCAAGGCCTCGGCCAGGCTGGTGGCCAACAGGCCGGGGTTGCGGCGCAGCCAGCGCAGATGYACGCGGCTGCCGATCTCGAACAGCAGCAGGCCCAGCGCCAGGTCGGTGACCGTCTGCGCTGCGCCATTGAGCGGCATTGCCACGCCATGGCCGAAGGCGCCCGCGAAGCAGCCCGCCAGCGTGTATCCCACCACTCGCGGCAGCCGCGTCGTGGCGGCAATGAATTCGCCCGCCAGCGCGCCGGCAAGCAACACGCCGACGATGAACATCAACTCGCTGGGCGGTGTGACGGCCAGACCCGCCCACACCCGGGCGCCACTGTCGAGTGCAGTCATGCATCTCCTTCAAAATATCCCGGCGGAGACTAGACGCGTGAAGTGACCCGCCTTGTAGGCGAAGACGCCGAAAAGACGCCACTTCCCCTGTGGACAATGGCCCGCATGCAGATCATCAGCGTCAACACCGCTCGCATCGAACATTTCGTTGCCACCAATGGCGAGACGCTGGACTCGGCCATCCGCAAGCGCTCCCGCGAAGGCCGCATCGGCGTCGGCCCGCTGGGCCTGGAGGGCGACGAGCAGGCCGACCCCAGCGTGCATGGCGGCCTCGCCAAGGCCGTCTACGCCTACCCGCTTGAGCACTTCGCCGTCTGGGCGACGCTGCGTGGCCAGGCCCAGGTCGAGGCCGCGCTGCAGCCGGGCGACCTCGGCGAGAACCTGACCATCACCGGCATGCTGGAGGGCCAGGCCTGGATCGGCGACGTGCTGCGCTTTCCGGACTGCGAACTGGTCGTCTCCGAGCCGCGTTACCCCTGCTTCAAGCTGGCCGCCCACATGGGCTTCAAGCACGCCGTGAAGATGATGGTGCAGAGCGGCTACTGCGGCTTCTATCTGGCCGTGAAGCGCGAGGGCAGCATCGCGCCGGGAGAGCGCTTCGAGCTGATCCCGGGACCGCGCGAGGTCGGCATCTCGGAGCTGTTCAGGGCGAAGATGCGCAAGCGCTGACCACCTGCCGGATTGCGGCGAGGCTGCGCGTCACGTCGTCGTCCGTCGTGGCCCAGGAGCTGACGCTGATGCGCATCGCCGTCCTGCCCTGCCACACGGTCGGCCCGGCCCAGCAGCTGCCCTCCTGCTGCAGCGCCGTGATGACGCGCCGCGTCGTGTCGGCGTCGCCAAAGCTCACCAGCACCTGGTTCAGCACCACGTCGTTCAGTACCGCGCAGCCGTCGGCGGCGAGTTCGCTGGCAAAGCGGCGTGCGTGTGCGCAGCAGCCCGCCACCAGCTCGGCCACGCCGCTGCGGCCCAGCGTGCGCAGTGCGGCCCACACGTCCACGCCGCGCGCGCGGCGCGACAGCTCGGGCGTGTAGTCCGACGGGTTGCGGAACTCGCTCTCGGTGGGCAGGTAGTCCGCCGAGATGGCCATGGCGGCGCGCAGCGCGCCGGCGTCGCGCACCAGCGCCAGGCCGCTGTCGTAGGGCACGTTCAGTGTCTTGTGGGCGTCGGTGGCCCAAGAGTCGGCGCCTGCCATGCCGCGCACCAGCGGCGCATGTGCCGGGCTGGCGGCGGCCCACAGGCCGAAGGCGCCGTCCACATGCACCCAGGCGCCCTGCGCGCGGGCCGCGGCCACCAGCGGCTCGAAGGGGTCGAAGGCGCCGGTGTTCACATTGCCGGCCTGTGTGCAGACGATGGTCGGGCCGCGCAGCGGCGGCAGGCTGTCGGCCCGCATGCGGCCCTGGCCGTCCACCGGCACGCGCACGACGCGCTTGCGGCCCAGGCCCAGCATGCCCAGCGACTTCAGCAGCGTCGGGTGGGCTTCGTCGCCGATGACGACGGTGATGGGCGGCGCGCCGAACAGCCCGTCGGCCTCGACGTTCCAGCCCTCGCGCCGCAGCAGCGCGTGGCGGGCTGCGGCCAGCGCGGAGAAGTTGGCCATGGTGGCGCCCGTCACGAAGGCGCCGCCGGCCGTGGCGGGCAGGCCCAGCAGGTCCAGCACCCAGCCCAGCGCCACGCTCTCGAACGTGGCGGCGCCCGGCGAGGGCGCGTGCAGCGCGGCGTTCTGGTCCCAGGCGGTGGTGAGCCAGTTGCTGGCGATGCTGACCGGCAGCGACGCGCCGATGACGAAGCCGAAGAAGCGCCCGCCGTTCATGCCCAGCGTGGCCGGCGAGCCCAGCTCGTCCAGCTCGCGCAGCGTCTGCTGCGGCGGCTGCGGCCCATCGGGCAGTGGGATGCGCAGCGCCGCCAGCGCGGCCACGGCCGCGTCGGTGGGCGAGACACGGCGCTCGGCCATGCCGTCGAGGTAGCTGATGGCGCGCCGGGCCGCGTCTTCGAGCAAGTCATGCATGGCCTGGGCCTTCGCGTTGCGGAAGCGGGCGATTGTGGGACGCATGATTCAATCCGCGCATCCTCAAGACTTGCCTGCGCATGACCCGTCCCGATCTCCGGCCGCTGCGGCGGCGCGCCCTGCTGCTGAGCGGGCTGGCGCCAGCGCTGGTATCGGCTGCACCCGTGCTGCGGGTGGGCGCGCGGCGCGCCGTCAAGTCCCTGGCCGCCGCCGCGCGCCAGGCCAAGGACGGCAGCTTGATCGAAGTCGATGCCGGCGACTACATCGCCGACGCGGCCGCCTGGCCCCAGCACGACCTGACCCTGCGCGCGGTGGGCGGCCGTGTGCGCGTCGTTGCCGCCGGCGCGCATGTCCAGGGCAAGGGCTTGTTTGTCACGACGGGCCAGCGCCAGCGCATTGAAGGCTTCGACTTCATCGGCTGCAACGTGCCCGACCGCAACGGCGCCGGCATCCGCGTCGAGGCCGGCTCGCTGACGCTGGTGGACTGCGGCTTTCGCGACAACGAGAACGGCCTGATGACGGCCAACAACGAGGCCATCGAGCTGGACATCGTCGACTGCGACTTCGGCCCCATCCCGCTGCGCGAGGGCAAGACGCACAACCTCTACGTTGGCACCATCAAGCGCCTGGCCGTCACGGGCAGCTACTTTCACAACGGCATGCTGGGCCACCTGCTGAAGAGCCGCGCCGCCGTCAACTACATCCTCTACAACCGCCTCAGCGACGAGATCGGCGGCCGCGCCAGCTACGAGCTGGAGTTCCCCAACGGCGGCGTCGCCGTCGTCATGGGCAACCTCATCATGCAGAGCTCGACGACGGAGAACCCGCACGTCATCTCCTTCGGCGTCGAAGGCGCGAAGTGGCCGAAGCAGGCGCTCTACCTCGTCAACAACACGCTGGTGGACCAGAAGCCCAGTGGCGGCATCTGGCTGCGCGTGACGCCGCGCGAGACCGAGGTCATGCTGGCCAACAACCTGCTCGTCGGCGCGCCCAAGCTCGCTGCCGAAGGCTACTGGACGCGCCGCGCCAACTTCAGCGCCGACTGGGACGAGTTCGTGCGCGCCTCGCGCGAAGACTTCCGCCTCAAGCCGGAATCGTCACTGCGCGGCAAGGCGCAGGACATGGGCGAGGCGGAGGGGCTGAAGCTCAGCCCGACGCGTGAGTACCGCCACCCGCACAGCAGCGCCGCGCTGAGCGGGCCGGCGCGGCACCCGGGCGCTTTCCAGAGTTAGGCAGCGCGGACCGTCGGGTAGTCCGTATAGCCCTCGGCGCCACCGCCATAGAACGTCTCCTTCTGTGGCGCAGCCCAGGGCAGGTTGTCGCGCAGGCGCTCCACCAGGTCGGGGTTGGCGATGAAGGGCCGGCCGATGGCCACCGCATCCACGCGCCCGCTGGCCACTGCGTCCAGCGCCAGCGCGCGGTCGTAGCCGTTGTTGGCGATGTAGGGGCCGGCGAAGCGGCGGCGCAGCTCGGCATAGTCGAAAGGCGCGTTGTCACGCGGGCCGCCGGTGGCGCCTTCCACGACTTCCAGGAAGGCCAGCTTCAGCGGTGCAAGCTGCTCGGCCACGTAGTTGAACAAGGCCTGCGGATTGCTGTCCTGGCCGATGTCGTTGCTGGGCGTGACCGGGGAGAGGCGCAGCGCCGTGCGGCCCGCGCCGATGGTGCCGGCGACGGCCGTCATCACCTCGATCAGCAGGCGCGCGCGGTTCTCGATGGAGCCGCCGTACTCGTCGTTGCGGTCGTTGGCGCTGTCGCGCAGGAACTGGTCCAGCAGATAGCCATTGGCGCTGTGGATCTCGACACCGTCGAAGCCGGCGGCAATCGCGTTCTTCGCCGCCTGCACGTAGTCGGCAATCAGCTGCGGCAGCTCGTGCGTGGCCAGCGCGCGCGGCACGTCGGTGGGCACCAGCTCGCCGTGGGCGGCATAGGTCTTGGTCTTGGCGGCGCGGTCGGTGGACGACACCGGCTGCTGTCCGCCCGGCTGAAGGCTGTTCACCGAGATGCGGCCCACATGCCAGAGCTGCACGACGATGCGGCCGCCGTCGGCGTGCACGGCGTCGGTCACCTGCTTCCAGCCGGCGACCTGCTCGGGCGAGTGGATGCCAGGCGTGTCGAAATAGCCCTGGCCATCGGGGCGAATCTGGGTCGCCTCCGTGATGATCAGGCCGGCGCCAGCGCGCTGGCGGTAGTACTCGACGTGGAGTGCATGCGGCGTCTGCTGCGTGGCGCGGTTGCGCGTCAGCGGCGCCATGACGACGCGGTTGGCCAGGGGGATGTCGCCGAAGCGGACGGGGTCGAAAAGGGTAGTCATGGCGGGGAGATGGGGAAGAAGTGGATGGCTTCAAGGCTAGCCGCGCCACCGCTTTCCCCGGTTGAGCGGGGTTGATGGGTGTGTGTTAGCCACCTCTTAGCGACAATCACCCCATGCTCGCCTACCGCCACGCCTTCCATGCCGGCAACCACGCCGACGTCCTCAAGCACCTGGTGCTGACCCGCGTGCTGCGCTACATGGCCGAAAAGGACAAGCCCTACACCCTCATCGACACCCACGCCGGCGCCGGCGGCTACTCGGTCGAGGGCCGCTATGCGCAGAAGAAGGCGGAGTATTCCGAGGGCGTTGCCCGGCTCTACGACCGCAAGGACCTGCCCGCGCCGCTGGCCGACTACATGAGCCTGGTGCGTGCCTTCAACCCCGATGGCCAGCTGCGCCAGTACCCGGGTTCGCCGGCGATTGCCAACTTCCTGCTGCGCGAGACCGACCGGCTGCGCGCCTACGAGCTGCACTCGACGGACCACCGCATCCTCCTCAGCTACCTGGAGAGCCGGCCCAACACCCAGGTCAGCGACCGCGACGGCTTCTCGGCGATCAAGGCCGAGCTGCCCTCGCCCACCCGCCGCGCCGCGCTGCTGATGGACCCGTCCTACGAGATCAAGAGCGATTACGGCAAGGTGCTGACGGCGCTGCGCGAGGCGCTGGAGCGCGCGGCCGATACGGTCGTCATGATCTGGTACCCGCAGCTGCAGCTGCTGGAGTCCAGCCAGCTCGTCCCGCGCCTGAAGGCCAGCGCCGACGCGACCGCCAAGAAGGGCTGGCTGCACGTGCGCCTGACCGTGGCCGAACCCGCCGACCGCCCGGACGGCAAGGGCCTGGGCATGCTGGGCAGCGGCATGTTCATCGCCAACCCGCCGTTCACGTTGCACGACGAGCTGGCGGAGTGCCTGCCGTTGCTAGTGGAGAAGCTGGGGCAGTACGACGGGGCGAACTTCGTGCTGGAGCAGAAGGCGGCATGAAAGCGGCGGTCCTAGCGCTGGCCGCCCTCATTGGCGCGGCACAGGCGCAGACCGGGCCGCATTTCATCCACGGCTCCTGGGTCAATGTGCGCGAGGCCGGAGCCAACACGGCGCGGGCCATCGAGCAACTGACGACGAACACGCCGGTCGACGTGACGGCGCGGCAGGGTGACTGGTGCGCGCTGCGGTTCGGGGCCGGCCGGACCGGCTTCGTATCCTGCGGGCTGCTGGGGCCGAAGCCACTGACGCTGGCCGACACCGCCCGGAATGCGGCGCGTGCCTTCTGGGTGGCACCGTCGCCCAACCGCCTGGCGGCTTATGGCCACTCGCTGACCCCACCGCCCGCCTTGCAGCTGGAGGCGCTGCAGAAGACGGTGAAATCCGGCGACACGGTGCGCTTCCCACCCGCGGCCGAGTTTGATGCCGCCAAGAAGCGCATGAAGGCTGGCGTGCTGCTAGACCCGCTGGTGGAGATCGCCCGCGGAGCGCCCGGTGACCCAGTCGCGGTGCTGGCGGGCTTCAGGCTGCGGCCGGCGCCAATCAAGCCCTCGCTGTTCCGTACGCCGCAGAGCGTTGCCCTGGTGTCCGAACAGGATGCCGATGGCCTGGCCGCAGTGACGGGCAGCCGGGTGAGCCTGTCGCCGACCGGGCTCCCGACGGGATGGTTCTCCCGCCACAACGGCCCCGAGATAGAAGGCATCACCGGCTTCTGGGACGTAGGCGGGGCGGTGTTGAGCTTTGAGCCACCGCTCACGGTCTACTCGGTCGCCGCTAATGGCCTCGTTGGAGCCTCGGCGTTAAGGGCCTTGCCCTTCAACGTCGGCGGCG
Source organism: Roseateles sp. P5_E8 (assembly GCF_054177665.1). Taxonomy (NCBI): domain Bacteria; kingdom Pseudomonadati; phylum Pseudomonadota; class Betaproteobacteria; order Burkholderiales; family Sphaerotilaceae; genus Roseateles; species Roseateles sp. P5_E8. The sequence goes on from NZ_JBGCUM010000005.1 coordinate 118,138, forward strand.
AGGGCCACTACTGCGGCGGTCGATATCTCGGTAGGAGCCTGCCGTTTGCTGACGCCATGGCACATGGCCTGCCTGTCGAAGAGGGTATGGATATCACGCCGCAGCGCGGCTTTGCCGCCTTGAAAGAGGGCAGTGAGGTGCTTGTCACACTGGTCGTATCTGGCAACAAGCCGCTGCGGCAGAGCGCCAAGGTGCGCATGCAGTCGGAGGCTGTGAACGGCCTCAAGATGTCCGACGGCAAGACATCGCCGCCGGCCCAAAGTGAGTTGAATCCGAGAGCCGTGCTGCGCGAGATTGATCTCGATGGCGACGGCATCGCCGACGTGCTGCTCATCGAGAAGCCCCTGTATGCCGGCGAAATCACCGTCGCCGTCGTCTACCAGCTCTACTGGTTCCTCAACGTCAACGGCCAGTGGTTTTCGGCGGGTGAGTGGCAAGACCAGGACTGCACATGAACGCCGCCAGCACCAGCGCCTCGGCCAACACCTCGAAGCCTTCTTCCAGCTCGGCAATCGGGTAGGTCATCGGGACCTGATCGACGGTGATGGCCCAGAGGCCCATCGCCAACCCCGCCCACAGCAGCCCGCGGCTCAGCCGCGACCGCATCGCGCGGTCCAGCGCCCACGCCGTCAACGTGCCCACCACGGCCACGCCCAGCATCGGCAGCTCCCTCACCACCTCAAACCGGCACAGCGCCGTCCACTCCTCGCAGCGGTACTTCCACAGCTCATGCCACATGAATTGCTCGTCCAGCGCCAGCGTGAACATGGCGGCGGCCATCCAGCCGCCCAGCCAGCGGGGCAGGCCGCCGTCTGCCGATAAACGCAGCGACATCGCCGCCAGCGTCAGCAGCAGCGCGCTGGACAGCCAGGCCACCGGCGAGGCGTCCGAGCGGAAGGCGCGCTCCCAGACCGGCGCGTAGCTCCAGGCGCTGATCGCCATGAAGCCGACAACGGCGACAAGAACGGCGGTGACGGTGGCGGGGCGCGACAGGGGCGGATGGACGGGCATGCCGGAGATTCTCCCGAGTTGGCGCCGCGCCTTTCCCGAGTTCATGCGCTGGGCCGACAATCCCGCGCCATGAGCACCACCCAAGACCTCACCGACGCCGAGTTCGCCGAACTCGACGAACTCCTCGCCGCCACGCCCGAGCCGCTGCAGCCGCTGGATGCCTCCATGCTGGACGGCTACCTCTGCGGCGTCATCGTGCAGCCCCGCCTCATCGAGACGGACGAGTGGCTGCCCAACATCTTTGACTACGACGGCGGCCTGCTGCCCGACAGCGTCGACGCCACCTGGCTGGACCGCCTGACCCAGCTCGTCGAGCGCCGCCACGCTGCCCTGAGCCGTGGCCTGGCCGAGGACGGCTGGTTCGACCCCGTCGTGCTGGAGGTAGACGAAGACCAGGAGCCCGACCCGCTGCCGGAGGACGCGAGCGAGGAGGAGCAGTCCGCCCGCGCCAGCTACGACGCGCTGGGCCCGCTGTCGCGCTCGCTGATGCCCTGGGTCGCCGGTTTCCAGCATGCGGCGCTGTGCTTCCCCGAGCTGGCCGACCTGCCCAACGACGACATCTCCGCCGCACTGGCCCGCCTGTACCGCCACCTGCCGGCCGAGACGGACGAGGAGAAGGAAGTTGTCGCGACGCTGAACCGCGAATTTCCGCTGAAGGACCTGGACGAGGCCATCGAGGAAATGGTGGCCACGGTGGCCGACCTGGCCGACCTCACCGAGGCCGAGCGCTACCGCGTCGAGACCATCCGGCGCGACACGCCCAAGGTCGGGCGCAACGATCCTTGCCCTTGTGGTTCCGGGCGCAAGTACAAGGTCTGCCACGGTAGCAACTGATGCGGTTGCAGCTCCTGTCGGACCTGCATCTGGAGACGGAGTCCTACCAGCCGGTTCCGGCGCCGGGCGCTGAGCTGCTGATCCTGGCCGGCGACATCGACACCACCTGGCGCAGCTTCGAGCTGTTCCGAGGCTGGCCGGTGCCGGTGCTGTTCGTGCCGGGCAACCACGAGTTCGACGGCCGTGATGTCGACGAGGCGCGCGAGGCGCTGCGGGCCCACGTCAACGCCATCGGCCTGCACATGCTGGACGACGAGTCCACCGTGCTGACCGACGCCCAAGGCCGGCGCGTGCGCTTCATCGGCTGCACGCGCTGGTGCGACTTCGACGCCTTCGGGCCGTCCGGTCGTGACCGCGCGATGCGGGCGGGGAGTTATTTCCAGAAGGTCATGCAGGCCACGCGCCACGGCGAGGTTTTCGGCGTGGACGCCGTGCGCGCATTCGCGTTGGAGAGCCGCGCCTGGCTGGCCGACGAACTCAAGCGCACCGGCGACTGGGACGCGACGGTCGCCATCACCCATTTCGCCCCCAGCCTGAAGAGCGCCGACCCGCGCTATGGCCGCCAGCCGGGCACGGCCAGCTTCTGCAATGACGATGAAGACCTGATCCCCGGCGCGCAGCTGTGGCTGCATGGCCATCTGCATTGCCGGCAGGATTACCGGCTGGGCGATACACGCATCGTCAGCAACGCACGCGGCCATTTCCGCAAGGGCGAGGCCGATGGCTTCGACGGCCAGCTGGTGGTCAGTGTGTTTGAACCGGCTTGATCCTCAGCGCCCAGATCACGCCCGCCACCAGCAGCACCACACCTGCCACCGTGGCCGGCGGCGGCGTGCGCTGGTTCCATAGGAAGGCATAGGCCAGCGCGGCCAGCGTCTCGAAGACGATGAGCTGGCCCGACAGCGAGGTCGGTAGGCGCTGGCTGGCCTCGTTCCAGCACAGCGTGCCCAGCCAGGACGAACACAGGCCGATGGCGGCCATCAGGGCTATGAAGGCCAGCGGCCGGTCGCCCAGCGGCCGGGCGTAGTCGGCCGGCACCAGCGTGCCCGGCGCGGCCAGGTGGATGAGGCCCAGCAACACCGCGCCGATCAAGGCCATCGGCAGCGTGACCAGGCCCTGCGCCGTGGCCCAGGCCCTCGGGCTGCGGTCACTGTGCGCACGCAACCAGTCGGCGTTGCGGATGGGATACCAGGTCCAGCAGGCCACGGCGGCGACGGCCAGCAGCGCGCCTTCGGCATAGCGGCGCGGGTCGCCGGCTTCGGCTTGCAGCACCAGCAGCTCGTCGCGGTTGACGAGGGCCAGGCCGGCGGCGATCAAGGCCAATGACGGGGCCAGGCGCGCCCAAGGCAGATGACCGTCGCGCACACGGTTGCGGTGGTTGGCGCAGACGGCGATGACGACGGGCAGCGTGCCGATGATCATGGTCGGCAGCGGCGCGCCGGCGCGCTGGATGGCGGCCGACAGGCAGAGGTAGTACAGGAAGTTGCCGATCAGGCTGAGCTTGGCGGCCTCCCACCAGTCGGCGGCGTGCAGCTCGCGCAGCACGCGGCGGTCCAGCAGCAGCGCCAGCGGCAGGGCGATGAGGCCGAAGGCCAGGTAGCGGCCCACCGTCAGCAGCGCCGGCGCATAGCCGGGCAGCATGACGGGCGCGACGAACACCAGGCCCCACATGAGGCCGGCGGCAAGGGCAAACAGCAGGCCGAAGAGCATGGCGCGCATCATCCCCGAAGGCCTGGCTGCCGCCGGGGCGACGGGCTTAAGGCGCGTCTGCTAGCCGAACCAGGACGCCACCGCCGCGCGCTGCTCGGCCGTGTAGTGCAAGCCCAGCTTGCTGCGCCGCCACAGCACATCGTCGGCGCTGCGCGCCCATTCCATGTCCACTAGATGGCGCAGTTCGGTCTCGTACAGGCCGGGCGCAATCTCGGCACCCGGCGCGGCGAGCAGCCCGGCCGTGGCGCTGCCATAGGCACGGGCCATGCGGGCGACCATGGCCAGCGGGCGGCCGGCGTGGCGGGCCTGCAGCTCGGCCGTGAAGGCGGCGATGTCCACGCCATGCTTGCCGAGGTCTCCGCCGGGCAGGTGGGTGCCGGCCGTCCACGGCTTGCGCGCGTCGCCCAACAACTCACCGAGCTGCGTGGCGCCATCTTCGGCAAGCTTGCGGTAGGTCGTCAGCTTGCCGCCCCAGACATTCAGCAGCGGCGCGCCGCCGGCCACATCCGTCTCCAGCAGGTAGTCGCGCGTGACGCTGGATGCCGAGCCGCCTTCGTCCAGCAGCGGGCGCACGCCGGCATACGTCCACAGCACGTCGGCAGGCGTCACGGGGCGCGCGAGATAACGGCTGGCCTGCGCGCACAGGTAGTCGACCTCGCCCTGCTCGATCTGCGCGCGGGGCGGCGGGTCCTGGCCGTCGGGCAGCTCCACGTCCGTCGTGCCGATCAGCGTGAAGCGCTCCTGGTAGGGGATGGCGAAGATGATGCGGCCGTCGGCGTTCTGGAAGATGTAGGCGTGGTCATGCGTGAAGCGCTGGTCCACGACGATGTGGCTGCCCTTGACGAGACGCAGCCCGCGCGCTGGCAGGCCCTGGTCGCGCAGGAAGCGCTCGGCCCAGGGCCCGGCGGCGTTGACGAGAGCGCGGCTGCGAACCTGTCGCCCACTTTGTAGCGTGACCTGCCAGGCGCCGGCGCTGCGTTCAGCGCGCGTGACGGCGCAGCGCGTCAGCACCTCGGCGCCTCGGGCCTGCGCGTCCAGCGCGTTTGCGACGACGAGGCGGGCGTCGTCCACCCAGCCGTCCGAGTAGACGAAGCCGCGCATGAACTCTGGCTTCAAAGGCGCGCCGTAGACGCTGCCCGTCAGGCGCAGGCCGTGCGAGCCCGGCAACAGCTCGCGGCGGGCCAGGTGGTCGTAGAGGAACAGACCGATGCGGATCATCCAGGCCGGCCGCAGATGGGTGGCATGCGGCAGCACGAAGCGCAGCGGCTGGATCAGGTGCGGCGCGCTCCTCAGCAGCACCTCGCGCTCCTGCAAGGCCTTGCGCACCAGCGAGAACTCGTAGGTCTCCAGGTAGCGCAGCCCGCCGTGCACGAGCTTGGTGGAGGCCGACGACGTGTGCGAGGCCAGGTCTTCTCGCTCCGCCAGCAGCACCCGCCAGCCGCGCCCGGCCAGGTCGCGGGCCAGGCCGGTGCCGTTGATGCCGCCGCCGACGACCACCACGTCAAAATCATCCATGCGATCACTCTAATTGACGGCCATGGATGCATTGCTTGCGTTGGACCAGGGAACCTCGAGTTCACGCGCCGTGGTCTTCGGCCGCGACGGCCGCCTGCTCGCCGTCGCGCAGCGCGAGCTGACGCAGCATTTCCCGCAGCCGGGCTGGGTCGAGCACGATGCCGGCGAGATCTGGGAAGGCCAGATCGCCTGTGCCCGCGAGGCGCTGGCCAAGGCGGGTGTGAAGGCCGCCGCCATCGGCATCACCAACCAGCGCGAGACCGTCGTGCTGTGGGACCGCAAGACGGGTGAACCGCTGCACAAGGCCCTGGTCTGGCAGGACCGGCGCACGGCGGCCTTCTGCGAGACGCTCAAACAGCAGGGCCTGGAGCCGCGTGTGCGTGAGCTGACCGGTCTGCTGCTGGACCCATATTTCTCCGCCGCCAAGCTGCGTTGGTTGCTCGACAACGTGCCCGGCACCCGCGAACGCGCCGAACGCGGCGAGCTGGCCTTCGGTACGGTGGACAGCTGGCTGCTGTGGAAACTCACCGACGGTGCCGTGCATGCGACCGACGCCAGCAACGCCTCGCGCACGCTGCTGTTCGACATCCACCGCGGCGACTGGAGCGACGAGCTGCTGGGCGTCTTCGGCATCCCGCGCGCGTTGCTGCCCGAGGTGCGGCCGTCGGCCGGCGTCTTCGGCGAGTCGACGGAGTTCGGCGCGCCCATTTCAGGCATTGCCGGCGACCAGCAGGCCGCGCTTTTCGGCCAGGCCGCGCTGCAACCTGGCCAGGCCAAGAACACCTACGGCACCGGCTGCTTTTTGCTGATGCACACCGGCACGCAGCCGCATGCATCAACACAAGGCCTGCTGACGACGCGCGCCGCGCAGGTCGGCGCGGCGGCGCAGTACGCGCTGGAAGGCAGCGTCTTCGTCGGCGGCGCCGTCGTGCAATGGCTGCGCGATGGGCTGCACGCGGTGCAAGCCAGCAGCGAAGTTCAGGCGCTGGCGCTGAGCGTGCCGGATGCCGGCGGCGTCATGTTCGTGCCCGCCTTCGCCGGCCTGGGCGCGCCCTACTGGCGGCCCGATGCACGCGGCGCCATCCTGGGCCTGACGCGCGGCACCACGCAGGCCCACATCGCCCGCGCGGCGCTGGAGAGCATCGCCTTCCAGAGCGCGGCGGTGCTCACGGCGATGAATGCCGACGTGGGTGCGGCCGAGAGGCTGACCGAACTGCGCGTGGACGGCGGCGCGTCGGCCAACGATCTGCTGATGCAGTTCCAGGCCGACCTGCTGGGCATCCCGGTGCTGCGGCCCAAGGTCATCGAGACGACGGCGCTGGGGGCGGCGCTGCTGGCGGGCATTGGCGCTGGGGTCTATGCGTCGCCCGAAGAGATCGGCTCCATCTGGCAACTCGACCGCGCCTTCGAGCCGCGTATGTCACGCGATGAGGCGGGTGTGCGGCTGGCGCAGTGGGACAGGGCGGTGCGGCAGGTGTTGGCGGAATGAGGACGCGTATGGAACGTGAGACGAAGTGGTTCGGCTGGTTTGCTCTGGCGCTGGGCGGCACCGGCATCCTGGCGGGCGTGGTCACGTTGGCCGGTGAATTCGCGCCTGCCGAAGGGCTCAGCTGCAAGGCGTTTTGCGGGCTGGCGCTGCTGGCGACGGAGCTATTCGGCGCCGGGACGGGGGCGCTGGTGGGCGGTTTGCTCTGGCTGGCCGCAGGCGCGGTCTTCTGCGGGCTTGGCTATCGCGTGCTGAAAGGCTAGATCAGCCCAGCAACGCCCCGCCCGCCACCAGCGTCACCACCCCCAGCACCGCAAAGATCACCGCCGCCACCGTGTGCACCAGCTTCACCGGCAGCTTGTGCGCCAGCTTGTCGCCTACCAGCACGGCGGGCACGTTCGCCAGCATCATGCCGGCCGTCGTGCCGGCGACGACGCCGATGAAATCCAGCGGGAGGCGCGCCGCCAGCGCGACGGTGGCGATCTGCGTCTTGTCGCCCATCTCTGCGAGGAAGAAGGCGATGACCGTCGTGACGAACACGCCGTGGCCCGGCTTGGGCGCGTCGTCTTCGTCGAGCTTGTCGGGGATCAGCATCCAGCCGGCCATGGCGATGAAGGACAGGCCCAGGCCCCAGCGCATGGCCGTCGGGCTGATGAGGCTGGTCAGCCAACTGCCGAGGGCGCCGGCAGCGGCGTGGTTGAAGACGGTCGCGACGAAGATGCCCGCCACGATGGGCCAGGGCCTGCGAAAGCGGGCCGCGAGCATGAAGGCGAGGAGCTGGGTCTTGTCGCCAATTTCGGCGAGGGCCACGAGGCCGGTGGCGATGAGGAAGGCTTGCATCGCTTCGATTTTCCCTGGCGCTCCTGACACGGCCTGACAGGCAGCCAGGCGCAGCATGCAGGCTTTCGAGCCCAGGAGCCTTTCACATGAACTTTGCCTACACCCTCGTCTACGCGGCCGACGTTGCCGCGTCGCTCGCCTTCTTCGACAAGGCCTTCGGCCTGAAGGCGCGCTTCCTGCACGAGAGCGGCGCCTATGGCGAGGTCGACACCGGCGCCAGCGGCACGACGCTGGCCTTTGTCGACCATGCGACGGCGCGCGACAGCGTGCAGCACGACTACGTCGCCGCCGACACCAGCGACAAGCCGCTGGGCATGGAGATCGGCTTCACGGTGACCGATGTTCAAGCGGCCTTCGACAAGGCCGTGGCCGCCGGTGCCCGCGCGCTGGCCGCACCGGTCACCAAGCCCTGGGGCCAGACGGTGGCCTATGTGCGCTGCCCGGACGGCACGCTGGTGGAACTCTGCACGGCGATGGGCTGAAGTTGCCCCTTCGTTGGGCGGGCCGGCCCGGTCCCGGCGCGGGCGGTGAAAAGCTGGCCATGCGCGAGTGACGGCAGCGGGGCGCTGATGGCGCCCAGTGAAACCACATCGACCCGCTGGGTGCCGCGGGCCACGGAAGAGGCGTAGATGCCCATGATGAGACTCGACCTCGTTTTCGGCGACATGTGTCTTCTGCAAGGGGCATGCCCGCTGACCCACAATGACCCGCTATGCGCCGCGCCGACCGCCTTTTCCAGATCGTCCAGCTCATCCGCGGTCGTCGCCTCACGACGGCGGACTACCTCGCCCAGCGGCTGGAGGTGTCCATGCGCACCGTCTACCGCGACATCGCCGCGCTGGCCCAGCAGGGCGTGCCCATCGAGGGCGAGGCGGGCGTGGGCTACCGCATGCGGGCGGGTTTCGACCTGCCGCCGCTGATGTTCAGCAAGCAGGAAGCGCAGGCCCTGGTCGCCACCGTGCGCATGGCCGAGTCGCGGCTGGACGCGGCGCTGGCCCGCCAGGCCGAGAACGCGCTCTCCAAGATCCTCGCCGTGCTGCCGCTGGACGCCCGCGCCGCCGCCGAGAGCCTGGCGCTGTACGCGCCGCTGCCGGCGCTGGACCCGCAAACCGGCGCCCACCTGACCGTGCTGCGCGAGTCCACCGAGGCGCGGCGCAAGCTCAAGGTCGGCTACCTGGACCTGGGCGGCGTGAGGAGCGACCGCATCGTGCGCCCGCTGGCCTGCCTGTTCTGGGGCCCGGTGTGGACGCTGTCGGCCTGGTGCGAGCTGCGCAACGACTTCCGCAGCTTCCGCGTCGACCGTATCGAGACGCTGGAGCCCATGGAGAGCTTCCGCGACGAGCCGGGTAAGACGCTGGCGGACATGAGGCGCCAGCACGAGGCGCAGGAGGGCGGCGCGGCCTGAGCAGCCGGCGGCGTGGGTCACAGCGAGTCGCGAAAGATCGGCTCCAGCGCCGTGATGTGTCTCTGGCCGACCGGGCCGGAATTCGTCAGCACGAACCAGGCGCGGCGATGGGTGAAGTCGATGCTCATCGACGTCCAGAAGCCGTCCCACTCGCCGAGGTGGTTGACGCCGTAGTTGGTGATGCCGAACCCGTAGCCATAACTCACGTTGCCGCCCAGGGTGCTCTGCAGGCGTGTCATGTCGCTGAGCGTCTGGGCCGAGACGAGTTTGCCGGCCAGCAGCGCGTTGAAGAAATGCAGGAAGTCGTCGGTCGAGCTGACCTGGGCCATCGAGCCCTTGAAGTAGGTCGTGTGGCCGTAGAAGGTGGTGCGGTCGGCGTAGTTCAGTGCGTCGCCCGGCTTGATGGGCTGGAACTCGTCATTGATGTAGGAGTCCGTCATGCCGGCCGGTTTGAAGATGTTCTCGGCCATGTGGTCCGAGAACCTCACACCCAGGCGCCGCTCGATGACCTTGGCCAGCAGCATGTAGCCGGTGTTGCTGTAGTCGCCGCGGCTGCCCGGCGTGAACTCCAGCGTGGTCTGGCGGGTGGCGAGGTAGGGGATGAGTCCGTCCAGCGTCATGCCTTCGAAGACCGCCGGCGTCCAGAAGTCGTTGAAGATGTCGATGACGCCGGACCGGTGCGTCAGCAGGTGCTCGATGGTGATGGCGCGCCAGGCGGCCGGCAGCTCGGGGATGTAGTCCAGCAGCGAGTCCGACAAGCGCAGTTGGCCCCGCTCCACCAGTTGCATGATGGCTACGGCGGTGAAGGGCTTGCTGACCGAGGCAAGGCGAAAGCCCGTGTGGCGGCCGACGGCGGTGCCCGTGAGGGTATTGGCCATGCCGCGGTTGCCGCTGTAGAACTCCATGCCGTCGCGGACCGCCAGCACGCTGATGCCAGGCTGATCGGCCGGCTGAGCGGCGAGATAGGCGTTGAGCCGCTCGGTCAGCGTGCCGGAGGTGGGGATGGTGGTCGTGGCGGCGTTGTCGGTCGCCGCCGGGTTGCTGCCCCCGCCGCCGCAGCCGGCGAGCAGCAGGGCCAGCACGAAGGCGCATGGCAGGGCGAGGGACGTCGATCGAGAGGCGCTCATCTTGGGTCTGGACCTGGCGGTAAGGTGCGCCAGTCTGGAAGCCCCGGCCTGCCGCGTCGTCTCAGCGGATCGGCTCGGACGTTCGGGCCTGCAGGCGCCGCCACTCGGAGGGCGTCGCACCGCTGATCTTCTTGAACGCGGCATTGAAGGTGGACTTGGCGTTGAAGCCCGCCGCGTAGGCCAGGTCCAGCAGCGTTGCCGACGCCTGGGCCGGGTCGGCCATCATGCGCTGCACCTCGGCCACCCGCAGGCCGTTGATGTAGTCGAAGAAGCTCAGGCCCAGCGTGTCGTTCAGGTACTGGGACAGCAGTTGCGGCGAGGTGCCGATGCGCTCGGCCAGGTCGGCCAGCGTCAGCTCGTTCTCCAGAAAGTCCCGCGCCTGGGCCATGCGTTGCTGGAGCTTGGCGCCGATCAGGGCCTGGGCGGCGTCGGTCATGCCGGAGCGGGCGTATTTGCCGGTGTCGGCCTCGGCGGCGAGCTGGGGCGGTGGCGCGTCCGCCGTGCCGCGCTCGGGCAGGAAGACCTCGACCTGGCGCAGGCCGAACCAGCCGACGAAATACAGGATCACGACGCGGTGCACCAGCAGGCCCCAGTCCCAGAGGCCACCGAACAGGCTGGACAGCACGCAGTTCAGCAGGATCAGCACCACCACCACGCTCAGCGCGCCAAGCCAGACCCGGTCGCGGCGCGGCAGCGATGAAGCGCGGTGCAGATGCCATCCTGCCGCAACCGCGTAGGCCGTCGCCAGCGCTTCGCAGGCGAGAAAGAAGAGGCCGAAATCGACGGGCTGAAAGAACTTCGCCCGCAGCAGCAAGCCGATGAACGCCGCCAGCGGCAGGAAGTGCCAGGCCTGCCGCCCGTCATTGCCCAGGCCCACCATGGCGCGCATATAGCAAAGGTAGAAGGCGCCGAGCGTCGTCACCGGCCAATCCATTAGCCCGAACCATTCGGGATGGGCGTGATACCAGCGGGTGCCGGAGAGCGACAGCAGCGAGATCGACAGCACGAACAAGCCGATCCAGGCGTTGGCGGCGCGCCGCCGCAGCAGGGCCAGCAAGGGCACCGCCAGGAAGAGGCCCAGGACGGCGCTGCAGAAGGACAGGGTTTCGTACATGCCCGCGCTAGGGCTTGCCCAGTACCCGGATCACCTCTGCCTCCGACACCGGCTTGCCGATGAAGCCGTTCATGCCGGCGGCCAGCACGGCCTGGCGTTCCTGGTCGAGCACGGCGGCGGTGAAGGCGTGGATGGGCAGGTGTGCGGTGCTGGGGTCGGCGCGCAGCAATTGCGTGGCGCGCAGGCCGTCGACCTTGGGCATGTGCAAATCCATCAGCACGGCGTCCAGCTGGCCGGCCTGCGCGCGGGCGATGGCCACGGCCTCCTCGCCGTCCTCGGCCTCGATGACCTCGGCGCCCAGGCGCTGCAGCAGGGCCGTGATGATGAGGCGGTTGACGGGGTTGTCCTCGGCCACCAGCAGGCGCTGGCCGGCCAGCGGGTGGCGCTGCGGGATGGGGATGCGCCGGCGCGTGGCGGTGTCATCGATGGTCAGCGAGCGCGGCAGGCTCAGCGAGGCCCAGAAGGTGGAGCCGCTGCGGCCGTCGCTGTCCACGCCGACGTGGCCGTCCATGCGCGCGGCCAGCTCGCGGCAGATGGACAGGCCCAGGCCGGTGCCGCCAAAGCGCCGCGTCGTCGAGTCGTCGGCTTGCGCGAACGGGCGGAACAGCCGCGTCTGCTGATCGGGCGGCACGCCGATGCCGCTGTCCTGCACGGACAGGCGCACGCGGTCCGGGCCGGCCGGCGCCAGGCTGAGCTTGACGAAGCCGCGCTCGGTGAACTTGAGCGCGTTGACGAGGAAGTTGGCCAGGATCTGGCGCACCCGCACCGGGTCGCCGATGACGAGGCGGGGCAGGGCGGACGAGACGTCGATCTGCATCTCCAGCCCGCGCTCGCGGCCCAGCGCCGCGCAACCCTCGAAGCTCGCCTGGGCCAGCGCATGCAGATCGAACTCGATCTTCTCCAGCTCCAGGTGACCCGCCTCGATCTTGGACAGGTCCAGCACGTTGGAGACGATCTCGTTGAGCGACTCGGCCGCGCCCACCAGGTGGGAAAGGTACTTGCCGCGATGTGCGTCGTCGGTGCCGGCCTGCTCAAGCAGTCGAGCCAGGCCGAGCACGCCGTTGAGCGGCGTGCGGATCTCGTGGCTCATGGTGGCCAGGAAGGCGCTCTTGGCCAGGCTGGCGGTCTCGGCCTGTTGCTTGGCGGCCTGCAGCTCGTGCTGCTGGCGGCGGTGCTCGGTGACGTCCTCGGCCACCCACAGCGTGTCGCGCTCGTGGTCGCCTTCGATATGGCCCGACAGCGGCGGCAGGCCGCGGGCGTTCAGGTGCACGGTGATGAGCGAGCCGTCGGCACGCTCGAAGTCGAGTTCGAAAGCCTGCGTCTCGCCGGCCGCCACCTGGGCGGCGGGCAGCTCGGGCTCGGCGCCGCCGAAGATCTCCCGCCAGTGCCGGTTGACGCGCTCGAAGCGCTCGCCGCGGGTGAGTGCGATGCCGACGCTGGCGTGGTCGAGGATGGCGTCGGCCTCGATGCGGGCGCGCTCGCGCTCGGTGATGTCGCGTGCGATCAGCATGGTGGCCGGCTCGCCGTCCCAGTCCAGCGTGGCGGCGGAGACGAGCAGATCGCGCCACTCGCCGCGCACCAGGATGGCGGAGCGGAAGTCGCGCGCGATGCCGGTGTCGGCCATCTCGGTGGCCAGCCGCTTGGGCTCGCGGCTGTCGGGCCACAGACCCAGCTCACGGCCGGAGCGGCCGATGACGTCGTCGCGGTTGCGGCCGATGAGGGCGCAGAAGCCCGAGTTGGCGAAGCGGATGCGGCCGTCGGCCGTGCGTGCCACGCAGATGGCATCGGGGCTGGCGCGCAGCAGCCGGTCCAGCATGCTGGCCGTGCGCTCGTGCTGCTGCAGTGTCAGGCGCTCGCCGGTGATGTTGTGGCTGACGCCGCGCCAGCCGGTGTGCGTGCCGGCGGCGTCGAAGATGGGCTCGCCGGAGCTGAGCGTCCACAGCAGCCGGCCGTCGGGCGTGCGGAAGCCGTTGATGCGGTCGCGGTAAGCGCGCTTGAGACGGATGTCTTCCACCAGCGCGTGGTAGTCGGCGTCGCGCACGATGATGGCGCCGTCGGGCTCGCCCATGCGCAGGAAGTCCTCGCGCTTGTGGTCGGACAGCGGCTCGAACTCGTCGGACAACCAGGTGACGCGAAAGCGCGCATCTGCCTCCCAGGCCCAGTTGTGCGCGGCCTGCACCAGGCGGGCCAGGCGCGCCTCCTCGTCCAGCGCCTTGCGCAAGGCGGCGCCCAGCACGCGGTTGATGAGCAGCGCGGCGAGCAGGGCCGTGGTGGCGTAGAGCACATGGGCCAGCAGGCGGTCATTCAGCGTCACGCGCAGCAGCGCGGCCTGCCCGGGGATGACACCGCGCGACTCCAGCACGGCCAGCGTCGCGACGACGGCGAGATAGAGGACCGTCAGCAACGCCGCCGCGCGGCTGCCCGCCAGGCCGCCGCCGAGGGTGATGGCCAGGCAGGCGGCGGCCAGCGACACCGTGTGCACGCCCAGGCCCACCTGCACGGCGTGCACGGCCAGCGTCAGCATGGCTACCGCCAGCGTCACCACACTGGCGGCCGCCGGCCGGCCGGCGCGGCGCAGGCCGTGGCCCAGCCCGGCCGCGGCCAGGATGCCCAGCGCGATCATCAGCCGCTGGCCCGACAGCGCGGAGACGCGGCCGGTGGCGAACTCGACCGCAGCCAGCAGGGTCATCGCGCCGCCCAGGCTGGCCAGCACGATGACCAGCACACGCGCCGCCAGCGCCTGCGGCGACTCGCGCGCGGCCGCCCCCGAGGCGGGCTCGGCGGCGCGAGCGGGGGCGACCGCGCTGGCCGGGCTATTCGGCATTGAAGCCATTGCGTGCGTGGCTGCCGTCGCAGAAGGGCTTGGTCTGGCTGCCGCCGCAGCGGCACAGCCGCGCCTGCGCCACGCGGCAGACCATGCGGCCGGTGCCGCTCAGCACCTCGATCTGGCCGCGCAGCTGCAGCGGGCCATTGGGCTCGGGCTCGATGTCGATGCGGCCGTCGCGCACGGCCGGCATGTCGGTGGAGAAGCCCAGCAGGCCGGTCTCGGGCTCGCCGGTGGCGGTGAAGGCGATGTCGTGGTGGCTGCCGTCGCAGAAGGGCTTGTTCTTGCTCGCGCCGCAGCGGCACAGCGTGGCGCGCGTGCCGATGGCCTCGCCGCGCAGGTGCAGGTCGCCGCGGATGCCGTACGGCCCGGCCTCGCGCACCTGCAGCAGGTTGACGGGCGGCGGCGCTTCGTCGGCCTCGCCGTCCTTGCGGCGGACCTGGATGGCGCCCGACGGGCAGGCATGGGCGATGTCGACGAGACGTTCGACCGGCATCGCGTCCGGGTAGAGCCAGGCGCCGGGCGTATTGGCCAGGAAGACCTTGGGCGCGCCGGTCACGCAGAAGCGCGCGTGGATGCAACGCTTGGCCTCGAAGCGCAGCTCCAGCTTCTCGCCCTGCACGATCTCGACGCCGTCCGTGACTTCCGTGGGTGGCGCGGGCGGCGGCGGCGCGGCCACCACGGGCGCGGGTGCAGCCGCGACAGGCGCGGCCAGGTCCAGCCCGCGCTCGGCGCGTTCGCGCAGGGCCTGGAGCTGGCGGGCGGCGCGGCCGGTGCGCTCGGCGCCCAGCTCGTCATGCAACTTGGCAGCGGCGTCGGCCAGCTGGGCCAGGCGTTCGATGACGAAGCGGCGCGCGGCCGGCCCCGGCGGCAGGGCGGCCGTGTCGCGCAGCGCCGTGAAGCTGGCGCCGGCATGGCAGCCCGGGTTGCTGGGCCCGGCGGGCAGGCGGGCGGCGTGCTCGGCCAGTGGCGTGAAGGCGCGCATCAGGCCCAGCGACAGGTCGACGTGCAGGCTCTTCTCGGTCGACGGGCCGGGCAGCAGATAGGCCTGGGCCAGCAGGCGCAGCATCAGGCCGTAGCTCGCGTTGGCGATGTCCACGGTGGCAGCCGCTGCGGCGTCTTCCAGCCAGACCCGGCCTTCGGGGCGCGGCGGGCGGCGCAGCACCGGGTTGGTGGCGGCCGGCCAGGCGGGCTCGAAAGCCGCGTTGGCGGCGCGCAGCCCGGCCAGCTCGGTGCGGATGGCGGCAAAGCGCTGGTAGTGCGAGGCCTCGCTGTCGCTGGGTGCGCCCTCGCCCTGGCGCACGATGGCGTCGAAGGCCGCCAGCGCTGTCTTCGAGCACAGCACCTGGCGGGCGCCGGCGAGGTTGAGCTCGCTCGGGCTCAGTTGCAGCGTGCGGTCACCGCAGAAGCTGGCCGCCTCGCCGTGCTCGGCGACGAAGGCCTGCAGGTCGGCCGAGAGCGTGGCGTAGAAGTGGCCCACGGTCTCGTAGTCGCGCGCCATCGGCGTGATGCGCGGCGCCACGGCGTTGCGCGAGAAGGGGCGCTCGGCGGCAAAGCCTTCGCCATCGGCCTCGGTGCTGCCGTCGGGGCGCTCCAGGTAGATGAAGTGCTGCAGCGTCGCGTCGCTGAAGGGCGCCAGCTTGACGACGACGCTGGCCGGCAGATAGCCGGGGTCGAGCGGGAAGTTGCCGCGGCCCAGGTGCGGCGCGCCGCCCAGGGCCGCCGTGATGTTCCAGACCGCGACGAGGTGGCCCATCTCCTCGACGGYGACGGCCACGATCTCGCGCCGCCAGCGCTCCGCCGCCGCCGCTTCTTCAGGCCGCAGCCCTTCGGCCTCGCCCTGCTTCAGGCTGAAGGCCGCGTAGAGATAGGTGCACATGAGGTTGTGCTCCAGCTCGGCGGCCTCGTAGAGGCTGTGCAGCAGTTGCTCGCGGCTGGGCGCCGCAGCAGTGGGGGAGTGAGTCATGAGGCGGGTCGCTCGACAGGCGGCGCGACATTAGCACGCAGGCCGGGCCGTATGCCCTGTGGCGAACCCACGCGCAAAGGGCTGGTTCAGACTGTGCGAAGTCTCGGCAGCCACATGAGTGGATCGAAGCGCGCGGCCGGCGCCTCAACCCAGCGGTGGAAAGGCCGGGCCAGTGCGTTGGCCAGCGCCCAGGTCGCCACCAGCATGGTCAGGCCGACGGCGGGCGAGGCGCTGCCCAGGTGGGTCATCAGCGCATTGGTCAGCAGCAGCACCGGGAAGTGCAGCAGGAACAGCGCATAGGAAGGTGTGGCCCACCGGGCCAGCACCTCGGCCCCGCGCGCCGGCAGCAGCGCCAAGCCGCGCGCGTGGCGGCCCTCGGCCAGGGCCAGCCACAGGGCGGTGGCCAGGGCCAGGGCCAGGCGGTCGCGCCAGTCCAGCCACAGCGCCGCGCCAAAGGCCACGGCCAGCAGCACGAGGCCGGCGCGGCGGTGGCGCCACAGGCCCAGCCAGTGCACCAGTGCACCCAGGCCATAGGCGGCGAAGAAGTAGGGCGCCCAGGCGTCCAGCGTCGCGTCGCGGTTGAAGGCGAAGGCCGAGGCCAGCGCCAGGCCCGCCACCAGCAGCGGGCCGACGACGAGGCGGCTCGGGTGCCGCCAGCCGCTCCGCGCCAGCCACAGCAGGCCCACCAGAACGGCGAACAGCTGCAGGTCGATGGCCACATACCAGGCGCCCACCGTCAGCGCCTCGTAGCCCAGCACGTCGTGCAGCAGCAGCGCGTGCGCCAGCAACTGGGCGGCGCTGATGTCGGCCGGCACCAGCTCGGGCCAGGACGACGCGATCAGGCCGCAAGCCCCCAGCGTCAGCGCCAGCGCGGCCAGGAAGGGCAGCACCAGGCGCAGATAGCGCCGCCACAGCAGCTCCGGCACGCCCACCTGCAGGGCGCCGCCCCGGGGCGACAGGCCGCGCGCGCTAAGGAAGCCGGCGACGACCAGGAAGACCTGCACCGCCATGCGGCCGTACTGATGCATCAGGCCCGCCAGCAGCGGCAACGCCTCATGCGCGGCACGGGCGATGGGGCCGTAGCTCGCCAGGTGGTGCAGCACGATGACTTGTGCCGCCAGCGCCTTCAGGGCGTCAATGTGCGGCAGTCGGCGGGAGGGCGTGGACATCGGAGGACACAAAAGGAACGGGCCTGCGCAATGCAGGCCCGTTGTTCGGAAGACGTGAAATTGTACCGGCGCTACCTCGGTAAAAGCCCGTAAAGAGCTTTGCGACAGGAAACGCCGGCCGGCTTACTTGGCCGTCACGGTCAGCTGGTTGTCGACCGACTTCACGCCGTCCACCGCCTTGGCGATGGCTTCGGCGCGGTCCTTCTCGGCCGACGTGTGCACCTTGCCGGTCAGCAGCACGAAGCCGTCGGCGTCGGTGTCCACATGGACGACGGCGAGCGACGAGACCTTGCTGGCGGCCAGCTGGGCCTTGATCTTGGTCGTGACGACCGAGTCCTTGACCCAGGTCTTGGTGGGGCCGGCGGGCTTGTCGGCCGCAAAGCTGGCCAGGGGAACTGCCAGGGCAGCGGCGATGGTGAGGGAGGCGAGCTTGGAGAACTTCATGAGTTGTTCCTTTCAACAGAACTGACGCGCCCCATGCGCGTCGCCATGGCTGCAAATCTAGGCAGGCTGGCGTGTGCGCGGTGCCGGGCGACGGGAGCTTGAGCTGTAGGAGAGTTCCTAGCCGCACCAAAGCGCTATCGTGGCCACCATGCCGCACACCGTCCTCGCCTTCTGGTTCCAGGAAATCCGCCCCGCCGACTGGTGGGCCTCAGACCCCGCCTTCGACGACCAGGTGCGCACCCGCTTTGGCGCGCTGCACGAGCAGGCGCTGCGCTGCGAGCTCTCGGCCTGGCGCACGACGCCCGAGGGCCGGCTGGCCGAGGTCATCGTGCTGGACCAGTTCTCCCGCAACATCCACCGCGGCACGCCGCGCGCCTTTGCGGCCGACCCGCTGGCGCTGGCGCTGGCCCAGGAGGCCGTGGCCGCCGGCGCCGACCTGCAGCTGCAGTTCGACCAGCGCTCCTTCCTCTACATGCCCTGGATGCACAGCGAGTCCGCCGCCATCCATGCGGCGGGCGAGCCGCTGATGAAGGAGCGGGCGCCGCAGCACACGCATGACTTCGAGTTGAAGCACAAGACAATAGTCGACCGCTTCGGGCGATACCCGCACCGCAACGCCATCCTGGGCCGCACGTCGACAGCCGAGGAGCTGGAGTTCCTGAAGCAGCCGGGCTCCAGCTTCTGAGGCGCGCTCGGTAGTCTCCCCGACGGCCGCACCGGCCGGGCATGCTCCAATGCGGGAATTGGAACCGATTCCAAATCGACATGCCCCGCAAACCGAATCACGCCCGCCTGCTGGCCGCAGCTCTCGCTGCGCCTCTCATCGCCCTAGCCGCACCGCCCGACTTCGGCCCCAACGTCCATGTGCTGGACCCCGCCACGCCGGGGCTGCAGCAGCGCATCGACGCCATCTACGAGGCCCAGGGGCCCAACCATTTCGGCCCGCGCCGCGACGCCATCCTGCTCAAGCCCGGCACCTACCGCGACCTGCGCATCCCGGTGGGCTTCTTCACGCAGGTGCTGGGGCTCGGCGGGCAGCCGGACGATGTGCACGTCATCGGCGACCTGCGCTCCACGGCGCTGCTCGAGAACGACAACGCCACCACCAATTTCTGGCGCGGCGCCGAGAACTTCTCGGTCACGCCCACGCTGGGCATAGGCGACAACACGATGCAGTGGGCCGTGTCCCAGGCCATCCCGTTCCGGCGCATGCATGTGCGCGGCAACATGCGGCTGAACCAGAAGCAGGGCTGGTCCAGCGGCGGCTGGTTTGCCGACGTGCTGGTGGACGGCCAGGTCAATTCGGCCACGCAGCAGCAATGGCTGTCGCGCAACAGCGAGTGGGCGAGCTGGACGGGTTCGAACTGGAACATGGTCTTCGTCGGCGTGCCGCAGGCCCCTGGTGGCGACTTTCCAGCGCCCACCACGCGCTACACCCGCGTTGCGCAGACGCCGCTGGTGCGCGAGAAGCCCTGGCTGTTCATCGACAAGCACGGCGGCTACGCGGTGCGTGTGCCGGCGCTGCGGCGTGACAGTGCCGGCATCTCCTGGAAGCAGGGCATGGCGCCCGGCAAGACGCTGCCGATCAGCCGCTTCCACATCGCCAGGCCCGGCGACACGGCCGCCGCGTTGAACGCCCAGCTTGCCGCCGGCAAGCACCTGTTGTTCACGCCGGGCGAGTACGTGCTGACCGAGACGCTGCAGGTCAAACGCCCCGGCACGGTGGTGCTGGGCATAGGCTTCCCGACGCTGCGCTCCGACAACGGCGCGCCGCTGCTGAAGACGGCCGACGTGGACGGGCTGACGATTTCGGGTCTGTTCCTGGACGCCGGCCGCGAGGACTCCGGCGTGCTGATGGAGGTGGGCCCGCCGGGCAGCAAGCTGCGCCACAAGGCCAACCCGACCGTGCTGCACGACGTGTTCTTCCGCATCGGCGGCGCCGCGCCGGGCCGCGTGCATACCGCTCTGCGCATCCACGCCCACGACACGCTGGTGGACCACACCTGGCTCTGGCGCGCCGACCACGGCGAAGGCGTCAGCTGGACGAGCAACCCGTCCGCCCACGGCCTGGTCGTGGACGGCGAGGACGTGACCGTCTACGGCCTCTTCGTCGAGCATTTCCAGGACCATCAGGTGGTCTGGCGCGGCAACGGCGGGCAGGTCTATTTCTACCAGTCCGAGCTGCCGTACGACCCGCCGACGCAAAGCGCATGGACCAGCCCCACCGGCCGTGGCTTCGCTTCGTACAAGGTGGCCGACACGGTCACCCGCCACGAGGCCTGGGGCCTGGGCATCTACAGCGTCTTCCTGCAACCCGACGTGCTGCTGGACCGGGCCATCGAGGTGCCGGAGAAGCCTGGCGTGAAGCTGCACCACATGATCACCGTCTGCCTGGTGGACAAGGGCAGCATCGAGCGCATCGTGAATGACAAGGGCGACGCGGCGCGCTGCAAGGGCGGGGCCAATACGGCGACGTTGAACGAGTACCCGTAAACATCTGGTTGCACCTGGGTCGGGAAGAAAGGCGGCGCGGCGGGCGTTGTGCAGGTGAAGGGGCTGGAAGCAGGCCCCACCCACAACACCGAGGAGCCCGCCATGTCCCGCCTTTCGATCACCACGCTTGCCGTCCTGCTTGCGCTGCCCGTGCTTGCCCACGCGGAAGAGCCGGCCCCCAACGCTGGCCGGCGCGCCGTCAGCGTCGCCGCGCAGCGCGACTCGCAGAAGAACCAGCAGGCTGCCGCAGCGCTGAGCCTGCCGGTGGGCGAGCGCGCCTGGGTCAACGTTGGTGCGGGCACATCGCGCAGCCAGGACGCCATCACCGGCCGCACCTACCGCCCCAAGCAGGTCAGCGCCGGCGTTGGCGTGGCCGGCAGTGCCTGGCAGGCCACGCTGGACGCCACCCACCGCCGCGACGGCAGCACCCTCAACCAGACCGACTGGGCCGCCGCCGCCGACGTGCGGCCGGTGGACGGCGTCAGCGTGGGTGTGGACGCCACGCACCGCACCGCCCGTGCGCGCAACGCGACAACCGACCAGCGCCTGCGTGGCCGCGGCGTTGGCGTGCACGGCGCGGTGGCCGTGGGCAAGCAGCTCACCGTCTACGGCGCGACGCTGCGCAACCGCTACAAGGTCAGCGAGACGACGACGCAGGCCGGCTCGTCCGGCGCACTGGGCGGCCTGTTGCTGCAGCCGCGCCCCTCCGTCGTCAACCGCGACGAGCTGGCCCTGGCGCGCAGCTCGCAGGTCGGCGCGACCTGGCGCTTCGACAACCAGGTCGCCGTCAGCGGCGAGGTGATGCAGGACCGCCTGCAGGACGGCGGCAGCCTGCGCACCGCCCAGCTCAAGGCTGCGGTGCCCGTGGGCGGTGGCTGGACGCTGGCGCCGGCACTAGGCCGCAGCCACGGCCCGCAGGGCACGCGCGCCACCTATGGCCAACTGGCCGCCCGCTTCGCCTGGTAAGCCGGCGGGTTCAGCGGCGAGTCGCCGGGTCCCAGTGCTCGGCGATCTTGCCGTTCTCGATGCGGAACATGTCGAACCAGGTCGTCGTGTACTTCTGCGTCGCATCCTTGGGGTCCGGCCGTTCGCTGACGAAGCTGAGGATGACCAGGTCGCCCTCTGCCGTGATGGCCACCAGCGGCGCCTTGACGCGGTCCTCGATGGGCTTGGGCTTGGCGATCTGCGAGAACACCGCCACGAAGCCCGCGCGGCCGGTGGCCACCATCGGGTTGTGCTGGACGTAGCTCTCGGCCAGGTAGCGGTCCACCCGGTCCATGTGACCGCCCTCGAATACCTCGCGCCAGAAGTCGTAGACCAGGCGCTTGTTGGCCGCCAGCCTGGCATCGGCGCTGGCCAACAGCTGGGCGTGGTCGGCGTTGGCCTGGACGGGCACCTGGGCGAGTGCGGGGCCGGCCAGCATGGCGGCCAGAAGTCCGGAGAGGAGGGCGTGCTTCATGCGTGCTTTCGGGAGCGGAGCGGCGAGTGTAGGAAGCCCTTGGCTGCAGGCAGAACCGGTTCGCGGTATGGTCGCGCCCGATCTGCAGCGAAGCCATGGACAACCTCGATCTCAACGTATTGCGCACGGCCGCCGGCTGGCTTGCCGAGGCGCGCGGCGTCGTGCTGGGCACGATCACCCGCACCTGGGGCTCGGCGCCACGGCCTGTGGGCTCGCTGGTGGCGGTGCGCGACGACGGGCTGATCGCCGGCTCGGTGTCCGGTGGCTGCATCGAGGACGACCTTATCGCCCAGCTGCGTGCCGGCAGCTTGGCAATAGACAAGCCCACACCGCTGCGCTACGGCGTCTGCGCCGAGGAGGCACGCCGCTTCGGCCTGCCCTGCGGCGGCACGCTGGAGCTGATGCTGGAGCCGCTGGGGCCGCAGTCGGGCATTGATGAGCTGCTGGCTCGCCTGACGCGTGGCGAGCGCGTGCGCCGCTCGCTCGACTTGCTGACCGGCGCCACCTCGTTGGCCGACGCGGAGCCCGGCGCCGACACGCTGACGCTGACCGACACACAGCTCATCAGCCATCACGGCCCGCAATGGCGGCTGCTCGTCATCGGCGCTGGCCAGATGACCGATTACCTCGCGCAGATGGCGCTGGCCCTGGGTTACGGCGTCACCGTCTGCGACCCGCGCGCCGAGTACGCCGACGGCTTCACGCTGGCAGGCGCCACGCTGACGCGCGACATGCCCGACGACGTCGTCATGGCCTTCCAGCCCGACGGCGCCACCGCCATCGTCGCGCTGACCCACGACCCCAAGCTCGACGACCTGGCGCTGATGGAAGCGCTCAAGAGCGCCGCCTTCTACGTCGGCGCCATCGGCTCGCGCGTCAACCAGGCCAAGCGCCGCGCGCGCCTGGGTGAGCACTTCGGCCTGACCGACGAGCAACTCGACCGCCTGCATGGCCCGGTGGGCCTGGACATCGGCGCGCGCACGCCGCCGGAGATCGCGTTGAGCATCCTGGCGGAGATGACGGCGGTGCGGTATCGCGCCGGGGGCGCGAGGGCTGAGGCAGGTTGCGCCCTTACTTGACGGTGTAGCCCCTGCCGTCCATGCAGGCGTCCACTGCACGGTTGAACACGCTGGCATCGGCTTGCGCATTCGGCTGGGTCGTCGCCCAGCGATTGCAGTCGCGGCGGTCGGTTTCCAGCTGCTCGGGGGACTGGCCGTTGCGCGGGTAGATGATGGGTTCGGCCTTGGGGGCCGGTGGGGGCGGCGGCGCCGGCATGACCTGCGCCGTGTTGGCCTCGGGCGGCGGCGCCGCCACGACATAGCCCTCCGGCACCGGCCGGTAGTACACGCCGTTGGCGTAGTAGTAGGGCAGGCCGCCCAGCGTCAGCGTCACATAGGACGGCGGCAGCAGCGGGATGACGATGCCGAGCGATGGCTGCACGACGCGGTAGCGCGGGCCGTAAGGCTGATACCAGACGCCACCTTGGAACCAGTAGCGGCCGGGGCCCGCGCCGACCATGACGGCGCCATGCGGCACGTAGGGCGCCACATAGCCGCGCGCGGGGTAGTAGTGGTCATGGTGGTAGCGGTTGTCGAACACCATGCCGATGTTGGCGCGCACGCGCACGTCGGCGTGGGCGGGCAGGGCGGCGCAAAGCGCGACTAGAGCGGTGGTAACGGCGGCGGCGGTGGTGTGGAGCAAGGTCTTCATGGTCATCAACCCAAAAGCCAGGGGAGGGATTCGCAACGCCGTCAGGCTGCGCCGCGTGCACTGCGGCGGCATTGCAGCCACGTAAAGTTCGCCGCAGTCGCAACTGCCGCCGCTGCCCACCATGATCGAACTGCACTACTTCCCCAGCAACGCCAGCTTCGCGCCCCACATCCTGCTGGAGGAGTTGGGCATCCCCTTCACGCTGCGCACGGTGGACCGCGCCAACAACGAGCACAAGTCGCCGGCCTACCTGAAGCTCAACCCCAACGGCTTGATCCCGACGCTGGTCGACGGCGATCTGGTGCTCTACGAGACGGCCGCCATCCTGATGCATCTGGCCGACTGCCATCCCGGCTTCGCCCCGGCGCCCGGCACGACCGAGCGGGCCGAGTACTACAAATGGATGGTCTGGCTGACCAACACGCTGCAGGCCATGCTCATCCACTACTTCTACCCGGACCGCATGGCCAGCGACGCGGCCGAGGTCAAGGCCCGCGCCGAGGCGCAAGTCGCGCCGATGCTGGACCAGATGGACGCCCACCTGGCCCGCCACGGCGGCGACTGGTTCCTGGGCGAGGCCTACACGGCGGTCGACCCGCTGGCCTTCATGCTGTGCCGCTGGACGCGCATTCAGGCCAACCCGGCCAAGACGCGGCCGGCGCTGGGGGCGTATCTGAAGCGGGTGTTCGACCGGCCGGCGACGCAGCGGGTGGTGGCGAAGGAGAAGTTGCCGGACCCGGTGTACTGAGTCTCTGCGCCTGCCTCGGCTCCCCCCACGTTCGTGGCGGCCGGCCCTGTCCGGGTCGTGCGGTGGTTTGCGTTGGTCGGAATGAGTCGAACTTGTCGACTGCATTCCATCCACCCAAGGAGAACCTCGTGAACCGCCATCAATTCGCCGTCTGTGCCGCCGCTGCTTTTGCCCTCAACAGCGCCCAGGCCGCCTCCATTCTGGACACCTTCAGCGACGGCACCGGCCTGATTCAGACCGATGCTGCGCCCTATGTCGAAACCTGGCTGCCCTCGGCGCAGGCGCCAGGCGGCGGGCGCTATTTCGCCAACAGTATCGAAGCGGGTGTGGCCCAAGCCGGCAAATCCACCTTTGCCGCCGTCCAGGCCGGTGCCTACTTCACGCTGGCCGATGCGGCCGTACCGCTGGTCACCAACCTGACCTACGGCGTGGCCAACCAGCTGGGCCAGGACCTCTCCATCGACCTGCTCAGCGAGGCCGCCTTCCGGCTCGACTTCCGCTACGTCTCGGCGCCCATGTCGCTGACGGTCTCCGTCATCACCGCCCACGGCGCCGGCACCTTCAGCAGCGTGGCCGACTTCGCCACCGCCCTCGCCGCCTCGCAGGCGCAGACCTTGGTCATCCCCTTCAGCGCCTTCGTCAACGACGCCGGCAACTCCAGCCCGGTGAACTGGGCCGACATCGACGCCATCAGCGTCTTCGTCTCCGGCCCCGGCGGCGCGGGCTTTGCGCTGGATACCTTCAGCACGACCCCGGTGCCCGAGCCGGCGAGCATGGCTTTGCTGGTGGCGGGCCTGGGGCTGGTGGCGGGGGCGGTGCGGCGGCGCGGCGGCGCGGCGGCTGACTCACCCTGCCCACGTCCGACCGGGATTTGAGGGCGGCGCACGGCTTACTCAAACCGCTGGCCGCACCCCTGGCAAAACCGCGCATCCGCAAGGTTCCTTGCCCCGCAATGCCGGCAGAACTTCGCACCCGCCTGCGTGGCTGCGCTTGCCGTGGCGGAGGCTGCCGCTGCGCCCAGCAAAGCAGCCGCCTCGCCAGCCAATGCCGGCGCTCCCGAAGCACTCGCCATCGCCCGCTCCGCATGCCCCAGCGCCGCAATCCGGCTCATGTCCTCCGCGCTCTCCGGCGCCACCAGGCTGGCCCGGCTGCGGCCGAACTCGCTCAGGTGCGCGGCCAGCTCCCGGGCATCTGCATCGGTTGAGAACATCGCCGTGATCTGGCGGCCCGCATCCTTGCCAAAGACGACGGACTCGATGCGAGCGCGCCAGACGCGCAGGGTCATGGCCTCGGTGCGGACGATCTGGTTGCTGGTCTGTACCCGGGCGGTGAGCTGGTTGCCGGTGCCGACACTGGCCGTCTGGTAGGTGCCTTCCATCTCGACCCAGGTCATGAAGGACTGGAAGTCGAACCGCCCCCAGAGCTGCGCCGCGGAGCGGAAGCAGAAGCCGGCCACGACCAGGAAGATCGGCGACGCGCCGAGCAATTGGAGGGGTAGGTCCCTCACCTGCAGCCCCTCGCTGCTGCGTGCAAACCAGACGGCGCAGACGGTGGCGGCCAGCGTGAGCAGTGTGGCGTAGAGGTCCAGGCTGACGAGGAAGCGGTGCCGGTCCGAGCCGAGTGCCTGGCCCGCGGACGTGGGCACCATGTTCGGCATGGGCGTGGGCTGGGTTTCCTCCAGCAGCTCGCCGCTGAAGGGGCCGGAATGCAGCTCGGGATGGATGACCGGCGTGGCGCGGGCGTAGCGGCGGTTGGGGATGCGCTCGGTCCACTGCTCCTGCATGCGGCGCTCCAGCTCGTCCAGCAAGAGGCTGGGCGGCACGTTCAGCGACAGGCGCAGCTGCTCGGAGCTCGTCTGCGTGGCGGGTGGGGCGGCCACCTGCCGCAGCGTGGCGAGCAGCAGCAGGGCGGAGGCGAGCGTGCCGGAGATCAGCAGCATGAAGGTCTGCGGCGCCAGCGAGAACTGGAAGGTCGGCAGGCCCTTGCCGACCACGGTCACCACCAGAGCCGGGCCG
The DNA here is from genome assembly GCF_054177665.1 of Roseateles sp. P5_E8. Taxonomy (NCBI): domain Bacteria; kingdom Pseudomonadati; phylum Pseudomonadota; class Betaproteobacteria; order Burkholderiales; family Sphaerotilaceae; genus Roseateles; species Roseateles sp. P5_E8. The sequence goes on from NZ_JBGCUM010000005.1 coordinate 144,008, forward strand.
ACGACCGCCGCAGCGATCAGGATGACCAGGGTCTTGGTGCTCAGGTTGGCCCGCCCCGCGCCGAGGATGGGCCGCAGCAGGAAGACCAGGCCGAAGACGAAGTAGGCCGCCGACAGCAGCGGCCGGCTGGCCTCGTTGCCCAGGACGCCCCAGGCCACGACGAAGCTCAGCGAGGCGGCGACCATGGCGCAGACGTTGAAGAAGGCACTGCGCGCCTGATCCTGCACGGCCAGCGGGGCCGTGATCAGCTTGGGCACCCAGTGGTAGAGCACGCCCTCCACGGCGCCGGTGGGCTCGGGGTAGGTCAGTGCGCCCTCGCGCAGCAGCCGTTTGATCGCGTCGGCCGATGGGGAGTTGCCTTCGGCGGTGGGTGGGATCTCTGCGGCCAGCGAGTGCGGCCGGCCGCGCCCGAAGAAGAAGCGCAGGCGCTTGGCCGCCACGGCGATGGCCAGCAGCGCGGCAAACACCAGAACCAGGCCGATGCCCAGCGGGATGGGCGCCAGCGTGTGCCTGCCCTGCAGCAGCGCCAGCACGCCGCCGACGAACAGCGCGCCGCCGCACAACAGCAGGAACAGGTTCTGGACCTTGTACGGATTGGGCAGTTCCAGCGTGGCGCCGGCGGAACTGTAGTCATAGCTCATGAGGCGTCCTCCCCGTGATTGATCAAGGCGCCGCGCACAGGCAATGCACCGCCGCCGCCCTTTCCCACTTGCCCTGCGCCGACTGCTTCGCCAACTCCCTCAACGTGGCCAGTTCCTCAATCACCGGCGCCGGCAGTGCATCCAGCCCCAGCGCCTGCCCGACCGCCTGGGCCAGCGGCGGCGCCACCACGTCGGTCAGCGAGGCCAGCAGGCGCTCCTTGCGGCTCATGTCGCGCTCCACGTAGACCAGGCGCGGCTTGTCGCCGTCCTTGACCTCCAGCTTGCCCAGCGTGACGGCCGTCTGCACGGCGTCGTCCAGGCTACCCAGGCGGTCCACCAGGCCGCGTTCCTTGGCCTGGGCGCCGGTCCAGATGCGGCCCTGCGCCACGGCGTCGATCTTCTCCGGCGTGCTCTTGCGCGCCTGCGCCGCGAGCGTGGTGAAGCGAGCATAGATGTTGTCGATGCTGGACTGCATGACGGCCTGCAGGCGCGGGTCCAGCGGGCGGCGCGGGTCCATGCTGCCGGCCAGCCAGGTCGTTGTCGTGCCGCCGGTGTGCAGCGACAGTTTGCTCATCAGCCCCTCGGCCGTCGGCAGAATCCCGAACACGCCGATGCTGCCGGTGATGGTGCCGGGATCGGCGATGACGGCGTCGCTGCTGGTGGCGATCCAGTAGCCGCCCGAGGCCGCCACGTCGCCCATGGAGACGACGACCGGCTTGCCGGCCGCGCGCGTCAGCTCCAGCTCGCGGCGCACGATCTCGGACGCGAAGGCGCTGCCGCCGGGTGAGTTCACGCGCAGCACGATGGCCTTGATGGCCTCGTCCTCGCGCGCCTTGCGGATCAGGCGGGCCGTCGTGTCGCCGCCGATACGCCCGGGGCCGGCATCGCCGTCGACGATCTCACCCTCGGCCACGACGATGCCCACGCCCGGCTGCAGCTTGCTCGGCGTGCCGGCGTCCTTCACATAGGCCATGTACTCATTCAGCGACACCTGGCGGAAGCTCTTGCTCTGCTCGTCCTTCGCGCCCTTGGCGATGAGCAGCGCGCGCATCTCGTCGCGCGTCTTGAGGCCGTCCACCAGCTTGGTCTGCAGCGCGAGCTGGGCCGGGTCGCCCTTCACGGCGGCCAGGCGCTGCGGCAGCTCGGCGATGCCCTTGGCGATGCTGCCGGCTTCCAGCTTGCGCGCGGTCTCGATGGCGCCGGTGAAGCCGCTCCACAGCTCGCCGTAGACCAGGCCTTCCGCCTCCAACGTGGCGGGGCTGGGGCCGGTGGCGGTGTAGGGCTCGGCAAAGCTCTTGTAGGTGCCGACCTTGATGACATGGGCCGTCACGCCCAGGCGGTCCAGCGCGTCCTTGTAATAGGTGCGGTAGCGGCCGAAGCCCTCGATCATCACCATGCCCATGGGGTGCACGTACACCTCGTTGGCCTGGGCGGCCAGGAAGTAGCCGCGCTGGCTGTAGCTGTCGGCATAGGCCAGCAGCGGCTTGCCCGACGCCTTGAAGCGCTGCAGGCCCGCGCTCACCTCGTGCAGGCCGGCCAGGCCCGCGCCGCCCAGGTCTTCCACGTCCAGCAGCACAGAGGTGATCTTGTCGTCCTTGGCCGCCTGGTCCAGCGCGGCGAGCACGTCGCGCAGGCGCGTCTGGCGCGGCACGCTGCGGCCCTGGGCCTGGGCCATCAGCTGCTCGCGCGGGCTGCCCGAGAACTGCTCGACGAGGTTGCCGTCCAGCTTGACCACCAGCGTCGTCTTCTCGGCCAGCGGCTTGGGACCGCGCGTCAGCAGCGCCGTGACGACGATGACGATGAGCAGCAGCACGAAGAGATTCGTCAGCGCCCGGCGTGTGCCGTCGAGCAGCCACCAGGCCTTGGAAAAGAACCAGCCGATTGCGGAGAACAGGGACTTCATCGCCGGAGACCTTGAGGGTTGATGCGCGGCGATTGTGTCGTCCGGCGGCTTTAAGCTCTGCAAGTCACGGTTGAGAGAACCCCACATGCTTGCTTGGCCCCGCTGGACGAGACGCCTCAACCAGCATTTCCCGCTGCGTTATCTGACCTGGGTGCTGTGCGGCCTGCTGGCGCTGTTCTTCGCCATCCGCTGGATGGGCGGTCTGGTGGATGGCGTGGTGGTGATCGTGTTCCTGGCGCTGGCGCTGCTGGGCCTGCGCGACGTGCGCCAGACGCGCCATTCCATCCTGCGCAACTACCCCGTCATCGGCCACTTCCGCTTCCTGCTGGAGTTCATCCGCCCGGAGATCCGCCAGTATTTCGTCGAAGGCGACAACGACGCCGCGCCCTTCTCGCGCGCCCAGCGCTCCATCGTCTACCAGCGTGCCAAGGGCGACCCCGATCAGCGGCCCTTCGGCACCCAGCTCGACGTCGGCGCGCGCGGCTACGAGTGGATCAACCATTCGCTGGCGCCGACTCATCTCACCAGCCACGACTTCCGCATCACCATCGGCGCGGGCCGCGCCCAGCCCTATTCGGCCAGCGTGTTCAACATCTCGGCCATGAGCTTCGGGGCGCTGAGCGCCAACGCCATCCTGGCGCTGAACAAGGGCGCCAAGCAGGGCGGGTTTGCGCACGACACCGGCGAAGGCTCCATCAGCGCCCACCACCGCGTGCATGGCGGCGACCTGATCTGGGAGATTGGCTCGGGTTATTTCGGCTGCCGCAACGACGACGGTTCGTTCAGCCCCGAGAAGTTCCAGGCCGCGGCGGTGGACCCGCAGGTCAAGATGATCGAACTCAAGCTCAGCCAGGGCGCCAAGCCGGGCCATGGCGGCGTGCTGCCCGGCCCCAAGGTCACGGCCGAGATCGCCGCCGCGCGCGGCGTGCCCGAGGGCGTGGCCTGCATCTCGCCGGCCCGCCACAGCGCCTTCTCGACGCCCATCGAGATGATGCAGTTCATCGAGCAGCTGCGCACGCTCTCGGGCGGCAAGCCGACCGGCTTCAAGCTCTGCATCGGCCATCCTTGGGAATGGTTCGCGGTCGCCAAGGCCATGTTGGAGACCGGCATCACGCCTGACTTCATCGTCGTCGACGGCGCCGAGGGCGGCACGGGCGCGGCGCCGCTGGAGTTCACCAACTACGTCGGTGCGCCGCTGCAGGAGGGGCTGCTGCTCATCCATAACACGCTGGTCGGCCTGAACCTGCGCGACAAGATCAAGATCGGCTGTGCCGGCAAGGTCACGACGGCCTTCGACATCGTGCGCCTGATGGCGCTGGGCGCCGACTGGTGCAACTCGGGCCGCGGCTTCATGTTCGCGCTGGGCTGCATCCAGGCCCAGGCCTGCCACACCGGCCACTGCCCCACCGGCGTGACGACGCAAGACCCGCAGCGCCAGCGCGCCATCGTCGTGCCCGACAAGGCCCAGCGCGTCGCCAACTTCCACCAGGGCACGCTGAAGGCGCTGAAGGAACTCGTCGAGGCGGCCGGCCTGTGCCACCCGCAGGAGATCACGGCCCAGCACATCGTGCACCGGCTGGACAAGCACGAGGTCAAGCTGCTGGCCAACCTGCTGCCCTTCGTCTCGCCCGGCGCCGTGCTGCGCGGCGAGCTGCCGCACAACACCTTCAAGGTCTACTGGCCGCTGGCCAGCGCCCACAGCTTTGCGCCGCAGGGCGCCATCGAACGCTCACCTTGAACTCGGGGGGCAACCGCCCGGACGCGGGGGTTGGAGGCGGAAGAAGGCTTTAAGTTAGGGGGATGAAGGCCAAAACGCGCACAATCGCTGCGCCTTCCCTGCCGTCATGCCGACCGTCTATCTCCTCCGCCTCAGCGAGCCCACCCTGCAGCGCACGCGCTCCCTGCTGCTGCAGGCCGGCGGCATCGAGCTGGCCGGCAGCCATGGTCATCTCACAGATGCCTTGTCGGAGATTGCCTCCCTCGCGCCCGACATCGTCGCCAGCGATCTGCGCCTGGTGGACAGCCACGCGATGCGCGTCGCCCACGAACTCGGCCGGCTGCCGGTGCGGCCCCAGCTGCTGCTGTTGACGCCCACGGCCGACGATCTGCAGCTCTTCGCTGCCTTGAGCGCCGGGGCCAATGCCTATCACGTTGACGACGGCAGCGGGGGCGGGCTGGTCGAGGCCATCACGCGCCTGCACGACCGCCGCGCCATGCTCAGCCCCCAGCTTGCCCGCCAGGGCATGGCCGCCTTCGGCATCGAGCGCAGCCCGCTCGTCACCGCCCGCCAGACCGCTGCGGCGCTGGACACCACGCCCGCCGGCCGCCAGATCGACCAGGCCAGCCGCCATCTGCTGACGCTGCTGGCGCAAGGCCTGCTGCTGGCCGAGATCGCGACGCTGTGGACGCTGGAAGCCGCCGAGATCGAACGCCGCATCTGGCGCCTGGTGCGCCTGCTGCATGTTCGCTCCAGGGAATTGCTGATCGCCTGAGGATCAGGCCGGGACGGTGTCCGCGAAGCTCTGGCGCTGGGACAGCTTGTCCATGTGACGCGCCAGATTCGGGTAGTCCTCGCGCCAGTTGATCTCCGGAAAGCGGAACTCAAGCCAGCCCAGGGCGCAGCCCAGCGAGATGTCGGCCAGTGAGAAATGGTTACCCGAGCACCAGGGCTTCTCGCCCAGGCCCTGGCTCATCGCGGCCAGTGCCGCCGTCACCTTGGCCATCTGGCGGGCGATCCAGGCGGGGCTGCGCTCCTCGTCCGTGCGCTGGGCCCAGGTGCGCTCCAGCCGCGCGAGCAGTGCGGCGTCGACGATGCCGTCGGCCAGTGCCTCCCAGGTGCGCACCTCGCAGCGCTCGCGGCCGCGGTCGGGGATGAGCTTGCCCACCGGCGACAGCGTGTCCACGTACTCAACGATGACGCGCGAGTCGAAGACGGCGCCAGTGATCGAGTCCTGGCCTTCCATGACCAGGCAGGGCACCTTGCCCAGCGGGTTCATCTTCAGGATGGCGTCGCTGCCCCAGACGTCTTCCAGCACCAACTGGTAATCGAGCTTCTTCTCGGCCATGACGATGCGCACCTTGCGCACGTAGGGGCTGGCGAGAGATCCGATCAACTTCATCGCGGTCATAGGCAGGCAGGGGTCACAAGTCGAAACGATTCTAGCGAGCGGCCCTTGACAGCCCGACCGTGAAAAAGGCCTGTCGGCTGGGGCCGACAGGCCCCCCAGGGAAGCAGGGGTTGCCAGCCACGCGGGTGCCCGCCAAAGTGTCGGCCGGCCCACCGCAGTAGATGGTGGCTTTCATAGTCAGGGAGTTCCCATGTCAGACCTCAACGCCGCCGCCGACGCGGCTGCTGCGCCATCGCCCATTCCGGGGCCCCGTGTCCTCGAAATCCGCTTCACGGGTTCCGGCAGCGAGTACTTCCGCATCTGGTCCGTCAACCTGCTGCTCATCCTCGTCACGCTCGGGCTTTACCTGCCCTTTGCCAAGGCGCGGCGCATCCGCTACTTCTACGCCAACACCCTGGTCGACGGCCAGGCGCTGAGCTTCCACGGCGACGCGTGGAAGATGTTCCGCGGCTTCATGCTGATGGTGGTGTTGATGGGGGCGTACACCTTTGCCGGGCGCCTGTCGCCGACGGCGGCCTTCATCGCCTTTCTGATCCTGTGCGCTGTCTGGCCGGCGCTGTGGCGGGCTTCGCTGCAGTTCCGCCTGGGCAACACGAGCTGGCGCGGCCTGCGCATGCGTTTCGACGCCCCGCTGAAACAGGCCTACCTGGCCTGTGCGCCGACCTATCTGCCGGCCATGGCCGTGGTCGCCGCCGGCATGCTGATGGCGCCTGAAGAAGCGCAGCCTGCCCGGCATTTCACCGCCGCGATGGGCATGAACCTAGCGGGCGTCCTCGCCATCATGTTGCTGTCGCCGTGGAGCTTGGCGCTGTTCAAGCGCTACCAGCACAACGGCTACCGCTACGCCGGCCAGCATGGTTGGGTGGAGTTGCCCACCGGCAAGGTCTATCTGCTGGCGCTGAAGACCTTCGGTGTGGCGCTGCTGCCCATTGCCGCCGGCGGCGTGCTGATCGCGCTCTTTGCCGGCCTGGCGCGCACGATGGCAACGGGACCGGACCGCGCCCTGGGCATCTTGATTGTGGGCATCGGCGGTCTGCTCGCTTACCTGCTGATGTTCGCCGTCGTCATGCCCTATGGCGCGGCGCGCCTTCAGGACCTGGTGTGGAACCGCACACGCAGCCAGTCGCTGGCTTTCCGCAGCGCGCTGAGCTTCTCGTCCCTGTTCGGCCTGACGCTGAAGAACTGGCTGCTGACGGCGCTGACGCTAAGCCTGTACCGCCCCTTCGCCGCCGTCGCTACGGCCAAGCTGCGCCTGGAGGCCGTGCAGATAGCCAGCCAGGAAGACCCGGCCGACTGGGTGGCCGCGAGCCTGGCCAGCCATGCCGACGCCACCGGCGAGATTGCCGGCGACTTCTTCGGCATCGACATGGGGCTGTGAGCATGCTGGACGTCATCGAGCCTGGCTTCGCCGCCCTGCCTGCCACGCCGCAGAAGCGCCTGCTGGAGATCCGCTTCACCGGTTCCGGCAGCGAATATTTCCGCATCTGGGCCGTCAACATGCTGCTGACGCTGGTGACGCTGGGCTTCTACCTGCCCTTTGCCAAGGCGCGGCGCATCCGCTACTTCTACGCCAACACGCTGGTGGACGGCCAGGCACTGAGCTTCCACGGCGACCCCTGGAAGATGTTCCGCGGCTTCGTGCTGCTGGTGGGGGTGATGGCGGTGTATGGCGGCCTGAGCTGGCTGTCGCCCCTGCTCGGCGGGCTTGCCTTCGTCGTGCTGGCGGTGATGTGGCCGCCGCTGTGGCGGGCCGGCATGCGTTTTCGGCTGAGCCACACCAGTTGGCGCGGCCTGCGCTTTGGCTTTGCTGGCAACGTTGCGGATGCCTACAAGGTGTTCCTGCCGCTGGGCATCCCGTTGGTCGTGCTGGTGGTCGTACCCCAAGAGGCGCCCATGGGCTTGCGCGCTCTGGCCGGCATCGCCGCGCTGGCGGTCAACTTCATGGTGCCCTGGACGCTCGGCCTGGCCAAGCGCTATCAACACAACCACTACCGCTTCGCCAACCAGCAGACCCGCACTTGGCTGGAACCCTCGCAGGTCTACGGGCTGAGCTTCCGCGCCGGCTTCATGGGCGGCATCGCCGCCATGGTCATCGGCGTCTTCGCGGCCATCCTGCTGCCGTCGGTACGTGGGGCGGGGGACTGGGTGCCGATCGCCGGTGGCGCTCTCGTTTATGGCGCGATCTATGTCTGGATCAGTTCCGCGTTCACGGCCGGTTTTCAGAACATGGCCTGGTCGCGCACCGCCAGCGACAACGTCGGCTTCAAGAGTGATCTGGAAACCCTGGACCTGGCCCAGCTGACGCTGAAGAACTGGCTGCTGATGGTCCTCACGCTGGGCCTGTACCGGCCGTTCGCAGCGGTCGCAACGGCCAAGCTGCGGCTGGAGGCGGTGTCGCTGGAAACGAGCATCGATCTCGACGCCCTGGCGGGCAACGAGGCGGGGCGTGACGACAACGCGGCGGGCGACTTCGCTGCCGATTTCTTCGGCATCGATCTGGGCTTGTGATGGACGGCACCCCTCGCCTCGGCCCGCGCCTCGCGGCCGACTGGTTCGACGGCCGCAGCGCCCGCGCGCGGCCGGTGGAGGTCTGGCTGGCCGATGCCACGCTGCACTTCGGCGACCAGAGCGCCCCGCTGGCCGGCCTGACCTGGCCCGAGCGCCAGCGCCATGGCCAGCGCCAGGTCTTGCTGCCCGGTGGCGGCCTGCTGAGCTTTGCCGACGCGGACGCCTTCGACGCCTGGGCGCTGGCCTCGGGCCGCAGCGACAGTGCGGTGGTGCAGTGGCAGCAGAGCTGGCGGCTGGCCGTGCTGTCGCTGGTGCTGCTGGTGGCCGGCCTCTTGGGGGCCTACCGCTGGGGCCTGCCCTGGGCGGTGGACCGGGCGGTCGACGCGCTGCCGCGCGCTGCCGAACACCGCCTGGGCGAGCATCTGCTGAGCGGGCTGGACGGCGATTGGCTCAAGCCCAGCGGGCTTGCGACCGACCAGCAGCAGGCCTGGCGGCAGCGCTGGGCCAAGGCGCTGAGCCGTGCGCGCGCCAACGGCGGCCCGGCCGTGCCGGAGCGCTTCGAGATCCACTTCCGCGACGGCGGCAAGGCGCTTGGCCCCAACGCCTTTGCGCTGCCGGGCGGCGACATCGTCATCACCGACAAGCTGCTGGAACTGCTGGCCGACGAGCCCGACGCGGTTCTGACTGTGCTGGCCCATGAACTGGGCCATGTGGAGCACCGCCACGGCCTGCGGCTGATGCTGCGGGCGGGCGCCATCAGCGTGGTCGCCTCGGTGGTCGTGGGCGACTTCTCCACGCTGCTGGCTGCGGCGCCGGCCCTGCTGGCCAGCAATGCCTATTCGCGCGACAACGAACGCGAGGCCGACCTCTATGCCCGCACGCTGGCGCGGGCCGGCGGCGTGGATGCCTCGCGCATGGCGGTCTTCTTCGAGCGTGTCGCCAAGAAGCGCGAGGCGACCGTGGAAAGCAACCCGGTGGCCATCGCCATCTCGTCGCATCCAGCCGACGACGAGCGTGTGAAGTTCTTCAGCGAGCCGTGACTTTTAGAATGCCGGGTTTTCCACGATCCGCCCGGCTGCCATGACCACCTCCGACTACTCCGCCATCAGCGCCCTCTCGCCGCTGGACGGCCGCTACGCCGCCAAGGTGGCCGCCTTGCGCCCGCTGCTGTCCGAGTACGGGCTGATGCGCCGCCGCGTGCAGGTCGAGGTGGAGTGGTTCATCGCGCTGTCGGACGCCGGCTTCAAGGAGTTCAAGCCGCTGTCGTCCGCCGCCCGTTCGCGCCTGCGCCGGCTGGTGAAGAAGTTCAGCGAGGCCGATGCGGAAGAGATCAAGGCCATCGAGCGCACGACCAACCACGACGTCAAAGCGGTCGAGTACTGGATCAAGCGCAGCTTCGAAGGCCAGCCCGAGCTGCTGGCCGCCGGCGAGTTCGTGCACTTCGCCTGCACCAGCGAAGATATCAACAACACCAGCCACGCGCTGATGCTGAAGGCCGCGCGCGATGAAGTGATGCTGCCAGCGCTGGACGGCATCGTCGACAAGCTGCGCGGCATGGCCCACCAGTTCGCTGGCGTGCCGATGCTCAGCCGCACGCATGGCCAGACGGCCAGCCCGACAACGGTGGGCAAGGAGATTGCCAACGTCGTGGCTCGCCTCGTGACGGCGCGCGCGCGCATCGCCGCTGTCAAGCCGCTGGCCAAGATGAATGGCGCGGTCGGCAACTTCAACGCCCACCTGTCGGCCTGGCCCAAGCATGACTGGGAGAAGTTCTCCAAGACCGTCATCGAGAAGCAGCTCAAGCTGACCTTCAACCCCTACACCATCCAGATCGAGCCGCATGACTACATGGCCGAGCTGTTCGACGCGTTCACGCGCGCCAACACCATCCTGATCGACTGGTCGCGCGACGTCTGGGGCTACATCTCCCTGGGTTATTTCAAGCAGCGCACCAAGGCGGGTGAGATCGGCAGCTCGACGATGCCGCACAAGGTCAACCCCATCGATTTCGAGAACGCGGAAGGCAACTTCGGCCTGGCCAGCGCGGTGCTGACGCATCTGAGCCAGAAGCTGCCCGTGAGCCGCTGGCAGCGCGACCTGACCGACTCCACCGTGCTGCGCAACATGGGCGTGGGCCTGGGCTACGCGCTCTTGGGCTACGACTCCCTGGCCAAGGGCCTGGGCAAGCTGGAGGTGAACGAAGCGGCGCTGGCCGAGGACCTCGATTCGGCCTGGGAAGTGCTGGCCGAGCCCATCCAGACGGTGATGCGCCGCTTCGGCCTGCCCAACCCGTATGAGCAGCTCAAGGAGCTGACGCGCGGCAAGGCCATCACGCAGGAGTCCATCCGCGCCTTCATCGAGGGGCTGGATCTGCCCAAGGGCGAGAAGGCGCGGCTGTTGAAGATGACGCCGGGGTCCTATACCGGTATCGCGCAAGACCTGGCGAAGCGAATCTAAGAGCTTCAGAGCGCCAGCTTGAAGACCCTCGAGGGCTCGTTGTAGCCCTCGAGCTGTTCCTGGCCCTGCTCGACGAAGCCCAGCTTGCCCAGCAGCGCCACGCTGGCCGGGTTGTCCACGGCCGTGATGGCCATCAACGTCGGCCAGCCCATCACGTCACGGGCATGCGCCACGCAGCCGCGCGCCGCTTCCAGTGCATAGCCGTGTCCCTCGTGTTCGGCCAGCAGCGCGTAGCCGATGTCGGGCTCCGGCAGCACGGGCCGCCTGAACAGGCCACACATGCCGACCAGCAAGCCGTCAGCCCGCCGCTCGACGGCCCAGAAGCCGTGGCCCAGCTCGCGGTAGGGCTTGAACAGCCGGCCCTCGGCCCAGCCGAGCGCATCGTCCAGCGTGTGCACGCCGGGCTTGCTGATGTTGCGCAGCCAGCCCGGCTCGTTGACAAGCCGCAGCAGGAAGGGCGCATCAAGCGGTGTGAATTCACGCAGCGACAGGCGCGCGGTGTTCAGGATGTGCATGAGACCAGACAATAACGGGTCATGCCCGCATTCCCCGCCGCCCGCCAGCCCGCCGCCAGATTGCCGCCACACAGACCTTCATGAGCCTCGCGCCCGACTCCAGCGACAACCCCGCGCTAAGCCAGGCGCTGCGGGAGCTGGACGTCATCCTGGCCAACGCCGGCGTCGGTGTCGTCTTCGTGAAAGCCCGCACGCTGGTGCGCTGCAACCAGCGCTACGCCGAGATCTACGGCTTCGACAGTCCCGAGGACGCGATCGGCCGCAGCAGCGTGGAGCTCTACGAGAGCGAGGAAGACGCCCGTGACCTGGGCCGCCGCGCCTACCCGCTGCTGGCCGCCGGCGAGACCTTCCGCAGCGAGCAACTGATGCGGCGCCAGAACGGCGAGCTGTTCTGGGCCCATCTGACGGGTCGGCTCATCCACCCTGACAACGCTGCCGACGGCTCGATCTGGATCGTCGACGACGTCCACGAGCGCCGGCTCGCCGACGCCACGCTGGCCGATCTGCATGCCGAGCAGCAGCTCATCTTCGACCACACCATGGTCGGCATCGTCTTCCTGCGCGGCCGCCGCGTGACGCGCTGCAACCGCGCCTTCGAGCAGCTCTTCGGCTATGAGCCCGGCGAGCTGGATGGCCAGCTGTCGCGCACCTGGTACGGCAGCGACGAGGACTGGCAGGCGGCCGGCGACCTCTGCTACGAGCCGCTGGCGCGTGGCGAGTCCTTCCACGCCGAGATGCTGCTGGTCAGGAAGGACGGCAGCCCGGTCTGGTGCGAGGTGCGCAGCAAGGCCATCGACCGCGCCGACCTGTCGCGCGGCTCCATCTGGATCACGCAGGACATCACCGCCCGCAAGCTCGCCGAGCAGGAGCTGGTGGAGGCCAAGGCGCAGCTGGAATTGCTGGTGGAGCAGCGCACCCAGCAGCTCAGCCAGACCGTTGCAGAGCTGGAGCTCAAGGTGGCCGAGCAGCAGGCGGCCGAAGCCCGCGCCGAGCGCCTGGCCTTGTTCGACGGCCTGACCGGCCTGCCCAACCGCCACCTGCTGGCGGACCGTGCCAGCCAGGCCATCGACATCGCCCGCCGCGGCGACGAACCGCTGGCCGTGCTGTTCCTGGACCTGGACCACTTCAAGAACGTCAACGACTCGCTGGGCCACCGCATCGGCGATGCGCTGCTGGCCCAGCTCGCCAGCCGGCTGCGCGGCGCCGTGCGCGAGCAGGACACCGTGGCCCGCATGGGGGGCGACGAGTTCGTGCTGGTGCTGCCGCTGACCGACATCGCCGGCGCCGCCCACCTGGCCACCAAACTGATGGCCCTGGCCAGCGCGCCCTTCCAGGTCGAGCAGCAGGAGCTGACCGTCACGCCGTCCATGGGCATTGCGATGTTCCCGACCGACGGCGACGACTTCGACACGCTGTGCAAATGCGCCGACGCGGCCATGTACCGCGCCAAGCGCGACGGTCGCAATGCCTACCGCTTCTTCACGAGCGAGATGCAGGCCCAGTCGGCCCGCGCGCTGCAGCTGGAGAACGCGCTGCGCCGCGCGCAGGAGCGCCACCAGCTCAGCCTGCACTACCAGCCGCAGTTCGTGCTCGAAGGTGATGGCGAAGCCCGCATCGTCGGCGCCGAGGCGCTGCTGCGCTGGCACCACCCGGATCTGGGCTGGGTGTCGCCGGCCGAGTTCATCCCCATCGCCGAGACCTCCGGCCTCATCCTGCCCATCGGCGAATGGGTGCTGACCGAAGCGCTCAACCAGCTGCGCCGCTGGGACGACGCCGGCCTGCCCGAGCTGTCCATGGCCGTGAACCTGTCGGCCGTGCAGTTCCGCCACGACGACCTGCCCGAACTCGTCGAGCGCGTGCTGGGCGACGTCGGCATGCCCGCCGAGCGCCTTGAGCTGGAGCTGACCGAAGGCGCCGCGATGGACAACCCGAGCGTGGCCATCACCGTCATGAACCGGTTGCACGAGCGCGGTGTTCGCCTGTCCATCGACGACTTCGGTACCGGCTATTCGTCGCTCAGCTACCTGAAGAAATTCCGCGTCAGCAAACTCAAGATCGACCAGTCCTTCATCCGCGACCTGACCGACGACGCCGAAGACCGCGCCATCGTCGACGCCGTCATCCGCATGGCCGGCGCGCTCGGCCTGGAGACGCTGGCCGAAGGCGTCGAGACCGAGGGCCAGCTCGCCTTCCTGCGCCGCCAGGGCTGCCAGGCCGTGCAGGGCTACTTGTTCAGCCGGCCGCTGCCGGCCCAGGCTTTTGCAGAATTCGTGCTGGCCAGAACGTCGACGGCCTCCACCCCCATTTCCGCCTACGCCGCCCTTCCATGAGTTTCGTTTCCCAGCTTCAAGCCCTGACCCCTCAATCCCGCCTCTGCGTCGGCCTCGACCCCGAACCGAGCAAGCTGCCCGGCGCCTGGGCCGGTGATGCGAGCAAGTTCTACGACTTCTGCGCAGCCATCGTCGATGCCACGAAGGACCTCGTCTGCGCCTTCAAGCCGCAGATCGCCTACTTCGCCGCCTACGGCGCCGAGGCCCAGCTCGAGCGCCTCATCGCGCACATCCACGCGGTCGCGCCCGGCGTGCCGGTCATCCTCGACGCCAAGCGTGGCGACATCGGCTCCACGGCCGAGCAATACGCCCGCGAGTGCTTCGTGCGCTACCAGGCCGACGCCGTGACGCTGTCGCCCTTCATGGGCTTCGACTCCATCGAGCCCTACCTCGCCTACGAGGGCAAGGGCGCCATCCTGCTGTGCCGCACGTCCAACAAGGGCGGCGACGACTGGCAGATGCAGCGCTTGGCCGACGTGCCCGGCCAGCCGCGCCTGTTCGAGCACCTGGCCCACCTGGCCGAGACGCAGTGGAACCGCAACGGCCAGCTGGGCCTTGTCGTCGGCGCCACCTATCCCGAAGAGATTGCCCGCGTGCGTGCGCTTGCGCCCACGTTGCCGCTGCTGGTGCCGGGCATCGGTGCCCAAGGCGGCGATGCGGCGGCCGTCGTGCAGGCCGCCGGCCGCAGCGCGCCGCTGGTCGTGAGCTCCTCGCGCGCCATCCTGTACGCCAGCAACGGCGCCGACTTCGCCGAGCGCGCTCGCGCCGTGGCCGAAGCCACCCGCATCGCTCTCGCCTGAACATGCCTCGCGTCGCCAGCGACGACCTCAGCAGCCTCGTCGGCCACGCGGAGCCGCCCGAGCAGCAGCGCGAGCGCCTGCAGACCAGCCTGCGCATGCAGGCCTCGCGCATCTTCCTGCTGGCCTGCGGGCCGGTGTTCGTGCCGGTGGCGTTGCTGCTGTGGGTCACCCGCCAGACGCATGAATGGCAGGGCGGCTGGCTGCCGCCCGGGCTGGCGCTGCTGATCGCGGTGCTGGCCCTGCTGCGCCTGCTGGCGCTGGCGCGCGCGCCGCGCCGCCGCGAGCAGCCGCTGGCCGCGCTGGCCATGCTGACCCTGGTGTTGGCGCTGCCGGTCGTCGTGGCGGTGTCGCGCGACCTGGGGCTGTGGTCGCTGAGCCTGCCGTTGATGAGCCTGGTGATCGCCTTCGCGACCGGCCTGCACGGCCTGGCGGCGGGCCTGGCGCTGACCGCGCTGGCGGCCGCCGCGCTGGCGGGCCTGGGTGTGGCCGAGTCGCTGGGCTGGGCCACCCACCCGATGGGCTCGTCGGGCCTGGGGCTGCGCGGCTTCGTGCAGGCGGCCCTGCTGGCCTCGGGGCTGATCTCCGGCGTCGGCCTGCTGAAGATGGTCAAGCGCTCGCTGGCCGAGGCCGACGAGCGCACCGCGCGCTTCCGTGGCCTGCTGGGCATGGCGGTGGACTGGTACTGGGAGATGGACCGCGAGTTCCGTTTCACCCATGTCGCCGAGGAGCGCCCGGGCGGTTCGGGCCTGGATCTTCAATGCCGCCTGGGTAAGACGCCATGGGAGATCGACGGCATGGGCATCAGCGACGACGAGCTCGACGCCCACCGCGCCGATCTCGAATCGCACCGTGCCTTTCACGGTATGGTGGCGCGCCGCCAGGGCCTGGACGGCAGCACGCGCTGGGTGTCCATCAGCGGCGAGCCGCGCCTGGACGCGCAAGGCAACTTCCGCGGCTACTGGGGCGTGGGCCGCGACGTGACGCACGAGGTCACCGCCGAGCAGACCGTGCAGGCCACCGAGACGCGCTACCGCGAGCTGTTCCGCCGCTCGCCCAGCCCGCTGGTGCTGCACCGCTGGGGCCGCGTGGTGGACGCCAACCCGGCGGCCATGGCCATGTTCGGCTATGCGCAGCGCTCCAGCATGATCGGGCAGGACCTGTTCAGCCATTACGAGCCCGGCGACGACGAGACCGCTCGCCAGCAGGCCGCGCGCCTGGAGGGCCTGGCGCCCGGCGCCATGCAGCCGATGGCCGAGTACCGGCTGCGCACGCTGTCGCGCCGCCGCCGCCTGGTGCAGGCGACCAGCGTGCGTGTCGAGACGGCCTCGGGCCCGGCCACGCTGACCTTCTTCACCGACCAGACCGAGCAGAGCCGCGCTCAGGACGCGCTGCGGCGCAGCGAGGGCCTGTTGTCCCACCTGGTGGCCACCAGCCCCGACGTCATCACGCTGACCGAGGCCGAGAGCGGCCGCTACGCGATGGTGAACAAGGCCTTCGAGCAGCTCAGCGGCTGGAGCAGCTCCGAGCTGCTGGGCCGCACGGCCGACGAGATCGGCATCTGGCAGAACGTGGCCGAGCGCGCGGCCATCCGCGACGCCCTGCGCCGCGACGGCGTCGCCAGCAACGTGCCGGTGAGCTTCCGTCGCAAGGACGGCAGTGCCGTGGCCATGTTGGTGTCGGTCGCGCCCTTCGAGATGGACGGCCAGAACTACCTGGTGCTCTACGCGCGCGACGTGTCCGAGAGCGAGCGCACGCGCCTCGTGCACGGCGCCATCCTGGAGAACGCGTCCATCGGCATCGCGCTCACGCGCGACCAGCAGTTCGTGCTGGCCAACCCGCGTGTGGAGGCCATGTTCGGCTGGGAGCGCGGCGCGCTGATCGGCCAGCATGGCAGCGTCGTCTGGCCCACCGTGGAGGACTGGCAGGCCGCCGGCCAGCAACTGGGCCCGCGCCTGGTGGCCGGCGAGCAGGCCGAGACCGAGCTCACCATGCGCCGCCGCGACGGCTCCACCTTCCTGGCCCGCCTGCTGGCCCAGGCCGTCGACCCCGCCCACCCCAGCCGCGGCGGCACGATCTGGATCATTGAAGACATCACCGAGCGCCGCCGTGTGGAGGACCAGCTCGCCCATGCCAAGGACGAAGCCCAGGCCGCCAACCGCGCCAAGAGTGCCTTCCTGGCCAACACCAGCCACGAGATCCGCACGCCGCTCAACGGCCTGCTCGGCCTGGGCCGCCTGGCGCAGCAGCCCGACCTCAGCGAGGAGCAGCGGCGCGACTATCTCAACCAGATGATGGACAGCGCCGAGAGCCTGTCCGGCCTGATCTCCGACATCCTCGACCTCTCCAAGATCGAGGCCGGCCGGCTGACGCTGGAGAGCCAGCCCTTCTCGCTGCGCGAGCTGCTCGCCTCCATCCGCCTGGCCTACCTGACGCTGGCGCAGGCGCGCGGCCTGACCTTCGCCGTCGAGATCGACCCGGCCCTGCCCGGCTGGGTCTTCGGCGACCCGCTGCGCACGCGCCAGATCCTGTCCAACTACCTGACCAACGCGCTCAAGTTCACCGCCCACGGCGGCATCACCGTCAGCGTGAAGGCCATGAGCCGCAACAGCCAGGGCAGCGCCGGCGAGTGGGTGCACATCGAGGTCAGCGACACCGGCGCCGGCATCGCGCCCGAGCAGCAGAAGCGCCTCTTCCAGCCCTTCACGCAGGCCGACGAGTCGACGACGAGACGCTTTGGGGGCACGGGCCTTGGGCTGTCCATCTGCCGCGAGCTGGCTTCGCTGATGGGCGGCGAGGTCGGCATGCGCAGCGCCGTCGGCGAGGGTTCGTCCTTCTGGGCCGAACTGCCCCTGCCTGGCGCGCCGGCACCCATGGCCCACCAGCCACGCGAGCCGCGCGCCACCGGCGCGGCGCACGAGGCCTTGCATGGCCGGCGCGTGCTGATCGCCGAGGACCATCCGGTCAACATGCTCATCGCCGTGGCGCAGCTGGAGCAGTGGGGCATGGAGGTCGCCCAGGCCAGCGACGGCCGCCAGGCCATCGAGGCCGTGCTGGCCGCCGCCAGCGTCGGCAAGCCGTTCGACATCCTGCTGATGGACGTGCAGATGCCCGTCATGGGCGGGCACGATGCGACACGCGAGCTGCGCAAGCACTTCAGCGCCGAGGAACTGCCCATCGTCGCGCTGACGGCGGCGGCCCTGGTCTCGGAGCGCAACGACGCCTTCGCGGCGGGCATGAACGACTTCCTGACCAAGCCCATCGACACGCCCAAGCTGCATCAGACGCTGCTGAGGTTGACCAGGGCCGGTTGACAATGCCGGCTCCAACAGGAGGAGCCCGATGAGCGTCACCGTGCCACAGCGTCATTTCAAGTATTACGACTTGATCATGGCGGCCTGCGTCTGCGTGCTGCTGTGCGCCAACCTGATCGGCCCGGCCAAGGCTGCCCAGGTGCAGCTGCCGTGGATCGGCCCGGTCACCTTCGGGGCGGACCTGTTCTTCTTCCCGATCAGCTACATCTTTGGCGACGTGCTGACCGAGGTCTACGGCTATGGCCGCGACCGCCGCGTCGTCTGGGCCGGCTTCGGGGCTTTGCTGTTCGCGGCCTTCATGGCCTTTGTCGTGGTGCACCTGCCGCCCGCGCGCAATGGCTTCATGGACGCCTATCAGCTGCACGTCGAGGCGATGTTCGGCAACACCTGGCGCGTCGTGGCCGGTTCGATGATCGCCTTTGCCGCCGGCAGCTTCGCCAACAGCTTCGTGATGGCGAAGATGAAGGTCGCCACCAATGGCCGCTACCTGTGGGCGCGCATCGTCGGCTCCACGGCGGTGGGCCAGCTGCTGGACACGGGGCTGTTCCTGAGCATCGCGTTCTGGGGCATCTGGCCGCAGGAGCAACTGCTCGCCGTGTTCGTCGCGCAGTACATCTTCAAGCTGATCTGGGAGGCGGTGCTGTTCCCGGTCACGGCGCGCTTCATCGCCTTCCTGAAGCGCGTCGAGGGCCTGGACCATTACGACCGCGACACCAGCTTCAATCCGTTTTCGATCAAGGTGTGAGCACCGCAGACCGGCCAGAAACGCAAACGGCGGCCCTGGGGCCGCCGTTTGACTTGAAGCCGGCCGTTCAGTCGCGACGGCGGCGCACGCCGGCGGCGGCCAGCAGGGCCAGGCCGGTCAATGCCAGGCCTGTGGGCTCGGGCACGCCGAAGACCTCGACCGCAGTGCCCTGCACACCGACCGTGAAGCCGTTCCAGTATTCGTTGGACAGGCTGTTCCAGTGCACGGTGTCGAAGCTGCCCTTGAAGCGGATCGCGCCATGCGGCTCGCCGGTGCCCAGCAACTGGTACTCGAACACGCCGCCGCCATGGTCGATGACGTTCTTGTACGAGGTGCCGCAGCCCCAGTAGCCGCAGGCGTGGCCGGTGGCCGGATCGTCGTAGCTGAGGATGTCGAAATCCTGGTCGAAGCCGTAGCCATTGCCGTTCAGGCTGACATAGGCGAACACCGGGTTGGCGATGGCCTGCGAGAACTGCAAGGTCTGCGGGCCGGCAAACGTCAACGCGACGATGTCGGTGCCCAGCGGCCGGTTGTCCACGGTGCTGCTCTCGTAGGGCGAGGCCAGGCCTCCATTGGCGCCGTTGACGTAGTAGTCGGGGCCGCCGTTGGATTGGTAGAAGCCGATGCCGCGGGCGTTGGTGTAGGTCACCGTGACGCTGGAGGTCGTCGTGGTGATGATGCCCTGGGCCTGGAAGCCGACGCCAGGGTCGAGGTCGCTGCCTTGCCAATCGGTCCAGAAGACCGGCGCGGCCTGGCTGAGGCCGGCGCAGGCGATCAGGGCGGTGGCCAGCAGGGTTTGAATCTTTTTCATGTTCAGCCTCAAGGGAAGAAATGACACCTGGAACGCAAACTTCGCGCCACGGTGACATTTCTCCCATGAGACGGCCCTCGCCGGCCGTGCGGCCATGGCTCCACTGTCAATGCCGCCGACACCCCCAGATGGTGGGAAAGCCAGGTTGCCGGCTGCGGCCAGCCAAGCGCTTACAAGCCGCCCGTGCCGCAGCCCTTGGCCAGGTAGGTGCTGATCAGGTTCAACTGATCGGCCATGATCTTGCGCGTCCAGGCGGGGCCGTGGGCGTAGTCGGCCAGCACGTGGTATTCCACGGGCTTGCCGGCGGCCTTGGCCTTGTCGACGAACAGCTCGGACTGGATGATCGGCACGGTCTGGTCGCGTTCGCCGTGATAGACCATCAGCGGGATCTCCATCTTGTCTGCCAGGCTCAGCGGGCTCAGGCCCTTCACGGTGGGCCCTTGCGCCGATTGGAAGTAGGGGTTGGTGAAGAACTTGGCCCAGATGCGGTCGATGTCCGACACGCCGGCGCCGGCGATGGCGCACTTGTAGAGGCCGTTCGGGCGCACCGAGGCGGCGAAGGCTGAATAGCCGCCGTAGGAGAAGCCGAACATGGCGATGCGCTTGGGATCGGCCAGCTTCTCGCTGACCAGCCACTTGGCGCCGTCGTCCTTGTCGTCCTGCATCTTCTGGCCCCACTCGCGGTCACCGGCGTACCAGAGCGCCCGGCCCCAGCCCTGCGAGCCGCGGAACTGCGGCTGCAGCACGACGCGGCACTGCGACACCAGCAGCGGTACCCAGCCCGAGCCGTCGTAGTCCATCGTGTCGCGCGCCCAGGGGCCGCCGTGCGGATGCACGACTGCGGCGTAGGGGCCGGCACCGCACAGCTGCGGGTTGGGCACGGTCAGGTAGGCGGGGATGTTCAGGCCGTCGCGCGCCTTGTAGTAGACGAAGCGCGCCGTGCCGAGGGCGCGCCGGTCCACGTCCGGGCGCTCCTTGGCCAGCAGCTGGATGCTCTGGCCGCGCAGCAGGTAGTGCTCGGTCGGGTAGGTCAGGCCGCTGACGCGGATCAGGTAGGTGGGTGTCTCGCCGCCCACATAGCCCGCTAGCCGCACGGACACGCCGTCGAACGAACGCACGGCTGCGCGCTCGCCGCTGGCGACGCCGACGAACTCCTGGTCGATCTCCTTGATGCCCAGCGCCTGGCCGACGCCGCGCACGACGGAATCCAGCTTGTCGTTGGCCCAGTGAGTGTCGCGGCCCAGGTGGCCGTCGTAGGTGTAGCCGTCATAGCCTTCTTCGGGCGGTGCGTCGTCGGTGCGGAAGGAGCGCACGCCGGTGGCGTCGAAGTACTTGTGCTCGAACAGCGTGGACGCAACCTTGCGGCTGGCGATGTCGTACTCGTACAGGCCCGCGAACTCGCGGCCCACGTTGCTGCTGATGATGGCCGTGCCGGGCTTGCTGCCCACCGCGATGACGTCGACGACGTCGCGGTTCTTCACGTAGTTGCGGAAGTGTTCTTCCCAATCGCCATCCTTGTTGCGGAAGTCGATCGCGACAAAGGCGCCCTGGCCATCGGTGTTCAGGCGCGACTTGGCCCAGACGACACCCTTGCTGTTGACGAACACGTTGCTGTCCGATTCGCTCAGCCGCATGATGCGCACGGCCTTGTTGCTGCGCAGGTTGTAGCGGTAGACGTCACGGCTGGACGCGCTGCCCGAGTCGCTGACGACGATGACGTTCTCGGGGTCGGTCAGCAGCCGGTTCAGCACCGTCGGGTTGGCCAGCGCGGCTGCCTTCTTTGCGGTCTCGGAGCGCGGGATCTCGGTCGCCGCCATCGGCTCGATCCAGGTCTTGCCCTCGAGGTCGGTGAAGAACAGCTTGTTGATGAAGACCTTGATGAACTCGTCGCCGCGCAGGTCGTAGGGCTGCGTCATGCTGACCTGCAGCATGTCGTTCTTCAGGAACGACACGCTGGAGATCTGCATGTTCTTGGCGCCGATGACGGTCGGCTTCGCCGCAAGGTCGGCCAGTTTCCAGACCAGGATGGTGCGGTTGTCGCCCTGGCTCTGGAGGGCAATCATGTGCTTGCCGTCCGGGGAGATCTGGAAGCCGGTCATGCCGGGGAACTGCGCCAGCGTCTCGACGGTCGGGACGCGGATGGGCGCAGCGGCGGGCGCTGCCTGCGCCAGCACGGCAGCCGGGCAGGCCGCCAACGCGGCGCCGGCGACGGCGAGCAGCCGCGCCAGCTTGTTCAAGTAGCTTTGCATGGAAATCACACCTGAAAAAAAGCCCTGGCAACCGGGGGTTGCCAGGGCGATGGACCGTTTGCCGATTAGAAGGTCTTGGAGACGTTCATGAAGAAGCGGCGGCCTTGCAGGTCATAGCCGCTGTACAGCGAGGCATTGCCGATGCGGTTGTTGCCGTAGCCCGTGACCGCAGAGATCAGCGGCGGAATCTTGTCGGCGATGTTGCGCACGCCGGCGGTCACCTTCCACTTGCTCACCGCGTCGCTGTAGGACAGCGACACGGAGTGCAGGAAGTAGTTCGGCGTGTCGATCTTGAATGCGGCCGTGGCGGGGTTGATGCCGTAGTACTCGTAGTTCGACTGTTTGCCGACCCATTCCAGGCCGTAGTAGACGTTCCAGCCCTTGACCGTGTAGTTCACGTCCATCGCGCCCGACCACTTCGGCGAACCGAGGGTGCCGTTGGTGTCGTCCAGCGCATCTTCGGCGAACAGCTTGTTCGACTGCTCCTTGAACTCCGTCGCGGTCAGGTTCACGCGCAGCTTGCCGATGCCGACTTCGTTGGTGTAGCGCACGTTGAAGTCATAGCCGCGGACGACGTCGGTGGCCAGGTTCACGTAGCTGTTGTTCACCGACAGCGCGTTGTTGCCCGGGTTGCGGGTCACGAGGCGGCAGAAGCCACCACCGGAGCGGAACTGCGGGTCGTCGTAGCACTTGCTCAGGATGGAGCCGGTGCCGACGCGCGAGACGCCGTTGTCCACCTTGATGTCGAAGCGGTCCACGGCGAGCGACAGGTCACCAAAGCCCGTCGGCAGGCCCGGCTGCAGGATGATGCCCCACGAGCCGTTCTTGGACGTCTCAGCGGCAAGCCCCGCAGTGGCGCCGCCCGAGGTGATCGAGGTGATGCTGTTCACCTGCTGGAAGTTGGCCGGCAGGCCTTCACTGGCGCAGTTGGCTGAACGCACGGCACCCTTGGAGGTGTAGTCGTTGCAGGGGTCGCCCGATGCCGTCAGGAAGCCGGTCGTTGCGCCCACGAACTGTTCGAACAGCGCCGGAGCGCGGTAGGACGTGCCAGTGGTGCCGCGCACCGAGATCCAGCCTGCGGGTGCCCACAGCGCGCCGATCTTGTGGGTCGAGCCCGTGCCATAGGACTTGTAGTCCGCACGGCGAGCCGACAGATTCAGCGTCAGCTCCTTGGCCATCGTGACGTCCTTGAGCAGCGGCACTTCCAGCTCGGCGAACACGTCGGTGGCCTGATCGCTGCCGCGTGTCGGTGCGCCCGAGGTGAAGTTGTAGATGTTGGCGTTCTGCATGGCTTCCGACGGCGTGTCGTCGATGGATGCCTTGCGGAACTCCGCGCCGAATGCGCCCTTCAGGTCGCCATAGGGCAGCTTGAACAGCTTGCCGGTCGTCGAGGCGGTGACCACGGTTTCCTTGTACTTCGTCGTGCCGACAAAGTTGCCGTAGACGAAGCCCAGCCAGGCCGCCGGCAGCTTGCCGTTGATGACATCGGTGGTCAGTGCCGGTGCGGCCACGCAGCCGTTGGCGGTGTTGATGCAGTTGAAGCCGCCGCTGCCATTGGAGGCGACGTTCAGGCTCTGCGCCAGGCGATCAGTCGCGAAGCCGTCGAACGTGTAGGAAGCCTTGCTCTCGGACTGAGCCACCGAGACGTCATAGTCCCAGCTGATCTTGGAGAACGAGCCACGCAGGCCGGCGACGGCACGTGTGAAGTCCACTGACTGGCTGGAATAGCTGTTGCCGGCGCCGATGAAGCCGCGCACGCCCAGGGCAGCGCCGTTGGTGATGGGGGTGGCCGCAGCCTGGATCTGGCTGAAAGCCAGGTTGGCCGGGATCAGCGGGCTGCCCTTGGCGTAGTCCAGCGACAGTTGGCGGAAGCCCACTTGCGAGGACTCGCGGCGGTTGAACAGCACTTCACCGTACAGCTCTGCATCGCCCAGACCCGGCAGGTCCATGGCGCCTTCGGCGTAGAAGTTGTGATTGCGGATCGGCGACAGCAGCGTGTTGTCCAGCATGCGCGGGTCAAACGTGTCGCGCACATACAGGCTGGTGGTCGAGCCGCCGCCCACGCCTTCGTAGCCCACCAGACCGGTCGTCACGGCGGCGTTCGGGCGCCAGCGGTTGAAGGTCGTGCCGACAGCGTTCGTGGCGCCCACGCCGGTGAAGTTGCTGGTGCCCAGGGTGTTGATGGTCACACCGTTCTCACCCGTCAGGCCGGTCGGGTAGCACTTGGGGTTGCCGGTCTTCGGGTCCTTGTAGTCGGCGCTGCCCCACTCGCCCATCACCCCACCGGCGGTGGTGCGTTGGTAGGTGGTGTTGCAGCTCGTCCAGTCGCGCTGACCCAGGGTCTGCGCCTGGTTGTCGTTGAAGTTGTACGCGGCCAGGACGCGGAAGTTGTCCTTGATCACGCCGCCGGCGATGGAGAAGTTGTAGGCATTGCCGCCGCCGTGCTCGGTTGCGGTCACGCCGGCGTCGATGCGGATGGAGTCCAGGTCCTTGCGGGTGATGATGTTGATCACACCGGCCACGGCGTCGGAGCCGTAGATGGACGAAGCGCCATCCTTCAGCACTTCGATGCGGTCGACGATGGAGTTGGGCAGCGTGTTCAGGTCGGCGGCGCCGACCGAGCCGCGGGTGCCGGACGGCGACATGCGGCGGCCGTTCAGCAGCACCAGCGAGCGGGTCGGGCCGAAGCCACGCAGGCCCACGGTGTTGGCGCCAGGGCCGCCGTCGGTGACGTAGCCGCCGAACGCGGCGTTGATCTGGCCTTGGCCGCCGGTCACGCTGGTGCTCTGCAGCACCTGGGCAGTGGAGGTGAAGCCCGCCAGTGCGGCGTCTTCGTTCTTGATGACCTGGATGGGCGCCGGCGAGCTGAACGCGTCACGCTTGATGCGCGAGCCGGAAGTGACGACAACCGCGTCCAGCTTTTGGACGGGTGCGGGAGTTTCTGCGACGGTGGCCGGCTTGTTACTGTCGGCCGGGGTTTGTTGCGCTGCAGCATGCTGCGCAAACAGCAGGCCGAGAACCGCGAGGGCGACGGGTTTGTAAACGGGTTTGAAACTGGAGGAATGGGTGGGCATAAAAGGGTCCATCAAGGGGGTGCGTTTCAAAGCCATCCGCCGCCCGGGTAGGGCAGCGCAGCCTGCGGCTCGTCAACGACTTCGATGCTAGGGGGTGGGCTTAGTTACATGTGCCCTTCGGCACGCACCTAGGGTCATTACCGATCCGTCTGGACCATGCTGCGTGACGGCAACGTTGCGGCCAGCCAACAAAGTGTGTCGGCCGGGCCTAGGCCGGCGCTCGGGCATTCGCCTAGTGCAGAGGCACGGTTTTGTGCGGGGAAAAATAGACGCAAACCTTCGCATACTGCGAACTCTGAAAACGAAGGCGGCGAAATCAAACTGGCTTGAATCTCGCCAAAAGCGCACTCTCTTACTGAGTTGAAAAATATCGACCTGGTTTCTTACTGAGTTGAAAAAATACGGCGCCGACGCCGAAAATACCGTCATGAGCCCTACCCAAGACGCTGCGGCCCCCGATCTGCTGTTCGCCCTGCTGCCCGACAGCGGCCTCGCGCCGGACGGCCCCGACACGGTGGCGCCGCTGGCTGCGGCCCTGCACGCCCAGTACCCGAACGCCGCCACGCTGACGCTACACCCGCCGCTGCGCGACGCCGAGGGCCGCTGCCGCTGGTGGGCGGATGACGCGCCCAGCCTGGAGGGCGTCGAGGCCGCACTGCCGCACTTGATAGCGCGCCTGCGCCTGGAGGCCGCCAAGCTGGGCCTGGCCTGGGAGCGCGTTGCCCTGGCCGGTGTGGGCGACGGTGCGCTGCTGGCGCTGGAGGCCGTGCAGGCCGAACCCGAACTGGTGGGCCGCGTGCTGGCGTTTGCCGGCGGCTACCTGTCGCGGCCCGAGCATGCGCCGCAGGACGTCTGTGTGCATCTGCTGCACGGCCTGGCGGACCAGCGCTTCCCTTACCGCCACGTCGTCGACGCCGCTCAGGCCCTCGTCGACCTGGGCGCCGACGTGACGGCGGACGTGCTGCCTCATCTCGACCATGGTCTGCACCCGGCCCTCATCGCCAAGGGCATGGAACAGTTGCGCACCTTCATCCCGGCGCGGTTGTGGCGGGCGGCGGTGGTGGCCGCTCAGGAGAGCGAACGGGCGGCCGACTGATGCGCGAGGTCGCGCTGGCCGCCATCGGCGTCTATCAGCGCTACGTCTCGCCCTACAAGGGCTTTTGCTGCGCCTACCGCGAGCACACCGGCCGGGCGAGCTGCTCGGCGCTCGGCGCACGGGCCATCCGGCGCTGGGGCGTGTGGCGCGGGCTGGGGGTGTTGAAACTCAGGCTGCGTGGTTGCAGCGAGGTCCATCGGCGCTGCGTGGACGCGCAGCCCAGGCGGCCGTTGGCGACGCAGCGTGGGGCCTGTGACTTCGACTTCGTGCCTGGCGACGTGGACTGCAGCGACGCCGCCGATTGCTGCGACTGTGGCGATTGCTCGTCATCCGAGAGAAAGGCGCGGCGCCAGGAAAAACGCCAGCGTCGCGCCGCGCCAGCCGGCCGCTGGGACGAATCCGCCGACGCAGACGCCAGCCGGCGCCGCGACGGCTGATCAGTCCAGCACCACCTCGGTCCGCACCACGCCCGCCCGCTCCGCGCTGGCGCTCAGCGCCAGCCGCGTGCCCACCGGCGCCCGCACCACCCACTCGGCCACGGCGCGGTCGTCAGTCGGTTGCTTGTTGGCCAGGAAGGCAAGCTGGCTCTGCTTGGGCGCATGGCCTTCAAGCTGCGGGCCTTCCATGCGCTCCTTGCCGCTGACCAGGCTGATGGCCGGGTCGCCGCTGGGCAGGTGCAGCTCGAACATCACGCCGCGCACCGTCTTGCGCTCCAGCGCGCGCTGCGTCACGTAGGCCGGCAGGTAGCCGGCATTGGCCACGGCCAGGCGCACGCGCCACATGTCGGGGCCCAGCGCCCGCACCTCGGTGCGGATCAGCTCCAGCTTGGGCAGGCTCATGGCGATCTGCGTCATCCAGGCCGGAAAGCGCGCCGCCTCACGCTCGCGCAAGGCCGGCGGCGGGTTGCGCCAGTAGTTCATCTTGTCCCAGCCGCCAATTTCGACGGCGCCGAGCTGCGGGTGCTGGAAGGGCGTCCATTCCACATGCGCCTTGCCGCCGCACTGCTCGTCGCTCCACTTCAGCAGCTTGAGGTCGTCCTCCACCGGGTGCTGGCGATACCAGTCAATCCACTGGTTGTCCTCGACGCCTGCCTCCTTCTTGGGCGACCACAGCTCGACGACCCAGAACAGCGCGCCCAGGTGCTCGTAGACCCAGTCCTGCGTGCCGGTGATGACGTCCTTGGGGTGGTAGCGGAAGTCCTCGTAGATGCTGATGGCCGGGTAGCCGGTGTGCTTCTCGCCCAGCGCCGAGAACTGTTGGAACAGCCACAGGTCCTCGGGTGTCATGTCCTTGTCGCTGCGCGTGCCGCAGGGGCGCAGGATGACGCCGCTGTGGGTGTGGAAGCTGACCGCCGCGCCGATATTGGGATGACTCGTGATGAACTCGACCATCGCCCGCACCTCGGGCTCGCTGGTCGGGTAGGGGCCGGCGCCCAACTGCTGGAACTCCTGGCGCCATTCGCCGGGGAAGTTGCGGTTCAGGTCCAGCCCTTCGCGGTCGGGGTTGACCTTCACGGTCAGGCCGTCGTGGTGCTTGATGAAGCCCTCGGGGATGAGGCGGTAGTACTCGCCGCCATGCTCGCCCGGCTCGCGCGCCACCATCAGGCGCGGGTCGCCGGCGTGGCGCTTGTAGCCGCCGTGCGGGTCGGGCACGCGCATGGTCAGGATGCGGCCATCGCCGTCGATGTCCTCCACGGTCAGGCCGTCGACTGGTTCCTCCGTGTAGGGATAGGCGCGCGTGGAGCTGCGGATGTGGCGCGGCCGCTCGGCCAGGGCCAGCTCGGCGCCGTCGGGGTTCAGGCGCGGCACGATGTAGAGGGTGCGCGTGTCCAGCAGGCGGTTGACCTGCTGGCTTTCGGCCGACGTGCCACCATGCAGGCTCAGCAAATGGTGCAGGTAATAGATGCAGGTGGTGGACGCCGTCAGCTCCGCCGCGTGGATGTTCCCGTCAAGCCACAGCGCCGGCTTGTCGATGTCCATGCCGCTGGCCAGGTTGGTGACGACGACGACCCAGATGTCGCGGCCCTCGTAGCTCTTGCCGATGGCGCGCACCGACACGAGGTTGGGGCGCGCCTCGGCGTAGGCAAACAGCAGCGCCGTCAGCTCGTCGTAGCGATAGAAGTGGTCAAAGCGCGGGTTGGGCAGAGCACTGGGCATGGTGGCTGGTCTGGTGTGGGTGCCCCCAAAACTAGGGACATCTGTAATGGCGCGGATTGTCCGAACTCGCCCCCTTGGCTCCCCCAGGGTTTGCCCCCACCTTTGCCCTTTATTGGCCCTTGAACAGCGCCTGGAACTGTCGGGACACTGGCAGCTTCTCGTCCCGGCCGCGCAGCGTGACGACCATGGTGCCTTCGTCCACGCGGATGGCCCGCGCCAGGCAGCGGCTGTTGACGAGCACGCTGCGGTGGATCTGCCAGAACTGCTCGGGGTCGAGCTGGGTCAGCAGCTCGCGCAGCGGCGTGCGGATCAGCGCCTCGCCGCCGCTGTGCACGACGCGGGTGTAGCGCGCGTCGGCCTCGAAGTAGATGACGTCCTCCGGCGGGATCAGCTGCACCTCGCGGCCGACGCTGGCCTGGATGGGGCGGGTCGTCGGCCTGGGTTGGACGAGGCCGGCGAGCAGGCGCTGCAAAGCCGCCGTGTCGGGTGCGGGCTGGGCCAGCCGCGCGCGCAGCTTGGTCAGCGCGCGGGCCAGGCGCTCGTCGTCGATGGGCTTGAGCACATAGTCCACCGCGCCGGCGTCGAAGGCGGCCAGCGCATGGTCGTCAAAGGCCGTCACGAAGACGATCAACGGCGGCGTGGCCAGGGCCGAGAGCCGGCGCGCCACCTCCAGGCCGGTCAGGCCGGGCATGCGGATGTCCAGGAAGGCGATGGCCGGCTCGTGCGCCAGGCAGTCGTCCCAGGCCTCGGCGCCATTGGTGCTGGCGGCGACGAGCCTGAGCTCGGGCCACAGGCGTGCCAGCGCGGCGCGCAGCTGTTCGCGCGGGGCTTCCTCGTCGTCGGCGATCAGGGCGGTGATGGGGTTCATGGCGTCAGCGTCAATGTGGCGATGCAGCCGGGGGCAGCATCGGCCAGGGTCAGGGTGCAGGCGGGGCAGGCCTGGGCGAGGCGGCGGCGCGTGTTGGCCAGGCCCACGCCGTCGGTCCAGCCGGGGGCCAGGCCGGGGCCGTCGTCGCGCACGGTCAGCACGAGGCGCTCACCGTCGCGACGGCCGGCGATGTCGATGCGACCGCCGTGCAACTGCGGCTCGATGCCGTGGGCGATGGCGTTCTCCACCAGCGTCAGCACGAGGCCTGGCGGCAGCTGGGCGTCGACGTCGGCCGGCACGTCGATGCTGAACTCCAGCCGCTCGCCCAGCCGTGCCTGCATGATGGCCAGATACCGCCTGACCATCTCGATCTCATCGGCAAAAGGCTGCAGCTCGCGCTCGAACATCGGCAGCGTGGCGCGCAGATAGCCCGTGAAGTCGCGCAGCAGCGGCGCGGCGCGGCGGTCGCCGGTGTCCACCCAGTGCTGCAGCGAGGCCAGCGTGTTGAACAGGAAATGCGGCTGGATCTGCGCGGCCGCGAGGCGGGTGGACAGGCGCAGTGCGGCGTCCTGCTCGGCCAGCTCGCGCAGCCGCGCTTCGATCTGGTCGACACGGTAGATGGTCACGATCCACCAGCCCGACAGCACGGCGGTCAGCACGGCCAGCAGCAGCGGTGTGCCGCCGACGACCTCGTCGCGCCAGCCGGACTTGATCAGCGGCAGCGTCACCAGCGCAATCACCACGGCAGCGGCATAGCAAGCCAGGTTGAGCCGCTTGCGGGTGGGCGAGCGCCACAGCGCATGCGCCGTCTCGAGCGCCGCCCAGGCCGTGAGCAGCACGCCCGACCAGATCACCGGCCGCATGCCGCGCGGCATCTCGTGGGTGAAGATGGCCATCAGCAGCACGGCGTTGCCGTAGACGTAGTGGTCTATGCCGTAGGGCCAGGGCCGCTCGCCGGCGCGCGCCATCTCCTGCGCCGTGAACACCCGCTGCGAGCCGGGATAGAGCAGCCAGCGTACCCAGTCGGGAAAGCGGCGCGGGCTGTTGGTGGTGGGTTCAGATGCCATGGAGCGCAGTCTAGGAGGCGCCCTGGCCGGTGGTGGCGCCGTGCGGCGAATGGCGGGCCTGGGCGCGTGAATGGCGGGGCGGCTGTCTAGACAAGTGCGGTGCAAGAATGCCGTCATGTCTTGGACTTCTCTTGACCTGCGGCGCCGCAGCTATGGCGTGGCCGTGCTGACGATGAACCGGCCCGCGGTGTTCAACGCCTTCGACGAGACGCTGATCGCCGAGCTGGACGATGCGTTCGCGCAGCTGGGCAGCGACGCCAGCGTGCGCGCCATCGTGCTGGCGGGCGCCGGCAAGCATTTCAGCGCCGGCGCCGACCTGCAATGGATGCAGCGCGCGGCTGGCGCGTCGCAGGACGACAACCTGGCCGATGCCCGCCGTTTCTCGGCCATGCTGGCGCGCATTGCCGACTGCCCCAAACCGACGATTGCGCGTGTGCAGGGCGCGGCGCTGGGCGGCGGCGTCGGGCTGGTGGCGGCCTGCGACATGGCCGTCGCGTCCGAGGCGGCGAGCTTCTCCGTCAGCGAGGCGCGCATGGGCATCCTGCCCGCCGTCATCGGCCCGCATCTGGTCAACGCCGTGGGCCTGCGCGAGGCGCGCCGGCTGGCGCTGACGGCGGCGCGCTTCGGCGCCGACGAGGCCTTGCGCCTGGGCCTCGTGCAGCGCGTCGTGTCGGCCGACTCACTGGACACGGCCGTCGACGCATTGGTGACTGACCCGCTCGCCTGCGGCCCGCAAGCTCTGGCCGAGATCAAGCAGCTCTACGCCCGCCTCGCGCCCGGCCCGGTCACTGCGGACGTGCGCGAGCTGACCGCACAAACCATTGCCCGCGTGCGCACCACGCCCGAGGCCCGCGAGGGCTTCACGGCCTTTCTGGCCAAGCGCAAGCCGAACTGGACACCTCCCGAATGACTCTGAACGATTCCCGCATCCTCGTCATCGGCGCCGGCCTGATGGGCGCCGGCATCGCCCAGGTCGCCGCCCAGGCCGGCCACGCGGTGCTGCTGTTCGACGCCCGTGCCGGCGCTGCCGAGGCCGCCAAGGACAAGCTTGCTCAGACGCTGGGCGGCCTTGTCGACAAGGGCAGGCTGACGGGTGAAGCGGCGGCGGCGGCGCTTGCACGCATCACGCCGGTCGATGCGCTCGCGCCGGTGGACCTCGTCATCGAGGCCATCGTCGAGAACCTCGACATCAAGCGTGCGCTGTTCGCCGAACTGGAGGCGTTGCTGGCGCCCGAGGCCGTCATCGCCACCAACACCTCGTCCATCTCCGTGACGGCGCTGGCGCGCGGCATGAAGAAGCCCGAGCGCCTGGTGGGCATGCACTTCTTCAACCCGGTGCCGTTGATGAAGCTGGTCGAGGTGGTCTCCGGCCTGGGCACCTCGCCTGCGGTCGCGCAGGCCGTCTTCGACCTCGCCGGCCGCTGGGGCAAGACCGCGGTGCACACGCGCTCCACGCCCGGCTTCATCGTCAACCGCATTGCCCGGCCCTATTACGCCGAGGCGCTGATGCTGTTGCAGGACCGCGCGGCCACGCCCGAGCTGATCGACGCGCTCCTGCGCGCGGCGGGCTTTCGCATGGGCCCCTGCGAGCTGATGGACTTGATTGGTCACGACACCAACTTCGCCGTGACGAACTCGGTCTTTGCCGCCAACTTCTTCGACCGCCGCTTCACGCCGTCGCTGGTGCAGCAGGAGCTGGTGGACGCCGGCTATCTGGGCCGCAAGAGCGGGCGCGGCTTCTACCGCCATCCGGAGGGCGCGCCGGCCCTGCCCATCATCAGCATCGCGCCGCCGCGTGCGGCCCGGCTCGTCGTGCATGGCCGCGGCGCGCTGGCCGAGCGCTTTGTCGCCAACCTGCCGGAGGCGCTGCGCGAGATGGACAGCGACTGGATCGGCCTCACCGTCGATGGCCGCCAGCTGCGCCTGACCGACGGCCGCCGCGCGCGGGACTTCGGCCCCGGCACGGCCGTCTTCGATCTGCCGCTGGCGCCTGCGGGCGATCTCGCCTTTGCCGGCGACGCAACCGCCGCCGCCTGGCTGACCCGGCTGGGCCTGGTGCCGCGCGAGGTGGCGGACCTGCCCGGCCTCGTCGTCGCGCGCACGATTGCGATGCTCATCAATGAGGCCGCAGACGCTGTCAGCCAGGGCGTCTGCGATGAGGCTGGTGCCGATGCGGCGATGAAGCTCGGTGTCAATTACCCGGCCGGGCCGTTTGAATGGCTGGCGTTCTGGGGCGCGGAGCCCGTCGGCGAGCTGCTAAACCGGCTCGACCACCACTACCGAGGCGAGCGCTACCGCGTCAGCCCTTATCTGACATGAGCACAACTCAAGCCTTCATCTGCGACGCCATCCGCACGCCCTTCGGCCGCTACGGCGGCGCGCTGTCGTCCATCCGCGCCGACGACCTCGGCGCGCTGCCCATCAAGGCGTTGATGGCACGCAACGCCCATGTCGACTGGGCGGCGGTGGAAGACGTCATCTACGGCTGCGCCAACCAAGCCGGCGAGGACAACCGCAACGTCGCCCGCATGGCCGCGCTGTTGGCCGGCCTGCCGATGGGCGTGCCGGGCGTGACCGTGAACCGCCTGTGCGGCTCGGGCCTGGACGCGGTGGGCACGGCCGCCCGCGCCATCCGCGCCGGCGAGGCCGGGCTGCTGATTGCCGGTGGCGTCGAGAGCATGAGCCGCGCGCCCTTCGTCATGCCCAAGGCAGAGAGCGCCTTCAGCCGCACGAACGCCATCTACGACACGACCATTGGCTGGCGCTTCATCAACAAGCAGATGAAGGCGTTGTACGGCGTCGATGCGATGCCCGAGACGGCCGAGAACGTCGCCGCCGATTTCGGCATCGAGCGCGAAGCCCAGGACCGCATGGCGCTCGCGTCGCAACGCAAGGCCATCGCGGCCCAGCAGCGTGGCTTCTTCGAGCGCGAGATAGCTCCCGTCGACGTGCCGCAGAAGAAGGGCGAGCCGCTGCGCGTGCTGCTTGACGAGCATCCACGCGAGACCAGCATCGAGGCGCTGGCCAAGCTCAAGGGCATCGTCAAGCCGGACGGCAGCGTGACGGCCGGCAACGCCAGCGGCGTCAACGACGGCGCCTGCGCGCTGCTGCTGGCGAGTGAAGCCGAAGCAGCTCGCCATGGCCTGACGCCGCGCGCCCGCGTCGTCGGCATGGCCACGGCCGGTGTCGCGCCGCGCATCATGGGCATTGGCCCCGCGCCGGCCACGCGCAAGGTGCTGGCGCTGACGGGCCTGACGCTGGCGCAGATGGACGTCATCGAGCTGAATGAGGCTTTCGCCGCGCAGGGCCTGGCCGTGCTGCGCGATCTGGGCCTGGCCGACGACGACGCCCGCGTGAACCCGAATGGCGGCGCCATCGCGCTGGGCCATCCGCTGGGCGCCAGCGGCGCGCGGCTGGTGACGACGGCGATCAACCAGCTCGAAATGAGCGGTGGCCGCTACGCGCTGTGCACGATGTGCATCGGCGTGGGCCAGGGCATCGCACTGGTGGTTGAAAGGGTCTGATCACTCGAAGAACAACCGGCTGATGCCCTTGAGGCTCACCAGGTTGCCCGGGTTGCTCGTCTCATTGAGCACACCGGCCATGCGCCTGAGCACGCGCGGGCTCTTTTTGGCGCGCCAGATCACCAGGTCCGCCAGCCAGGGGTGGTCGTTGACGCGGTTGGCGGCTTCGTAGAGCTTGAATTTGGGCTTCAGCGCCGTCAGGCTGGCCTCGTAGGCCGCCCGGGCGGCGGCGTCATCGTCGGCATGCGCCAGGATGGCGTCGGCCGCCAGCATGCCGGTCTCCATCGCCTTGCCTATGCCCTCGCCGGTGAAGGAGTAGGTGGAGCCCGCCGCCTCGCCGGTGACGATGAGGCCGGGCCGCGTCCACTTGGCGCCCGTCAGCGTGAAGCGCAGGGGCGCGCCCTTCAACTCGCCCACCAGTTCACCCACGCGCATCAGCTCGGCCGCAGGCGCGTACTTCTCGACGAAGGCGTCAAAGATGGCGCGCAGGTTGGCCTCCTTCTTCTGGCCCTTGCCGCCGCGGTCGCTGTGCGAGTTGGTCACGCCGACGCCGATGTTGAAGTGACCGTCTGGCGCCGGGAAGATCCAGCCATAGCCGGGCCGCACGGCCTTGTCCCAGACGACCTCCAGCGCGGTGATCTTGCCGACCATCTGCGGCGCCTTCACATAGCAGCGCAGGCCGACGCCGCTGGGCGTGTGGCGCTCGCACATCCCGGCGGCCGTCAGTGCCTTGGGCACCGCGCCGGTCGCCAGCACGACCCAGCGCGCCGCCACCTCGACGATCTCGTCGCCGCGCTTGAGCCGCGCGCCGACGACGCGGCCGTCCACCTCCAGCGGCGCCTCGAAGCGTGCCTGCTCGAAGCGCGCACCGGCGTCGCGCGCCGCCTGCAGCAGCAACGCGTCCAGCTCCTTGCGCGGCAGCACGGCCATTGCGCCCGGCACGTCGATGCGCCCGCCGCGCGGGCCGATGCAGCCGACATGGGTCACGGGCTGGGCCCGGCGCATGACCTCGTCCAGCAGCCCCAGCCGCGCCAGCGCCTTGTGCGCGTCGGGAATCAGGCCGTCGCCGCAGGTCTTGTCGCGACCCTGCGGGTGCTGGTCGACCAGCAGCACGTCGATGCCGGAGCTGGCCAGCACCCGGGCGCAGGCGCTGCCGGCGGGGCCGGCGCCGATGATGAGGACGCTGCACTGCGGCGGCAGGGGGGCTGAGGGTTCAGGCTGGCTCACTGGGGTCTGGTTTGGCTGGGTACGGTTCATTTTCGCGGGCGCGCGCTCACACCCGCTTGCGGGCCCAGCCGGTCACGGCGTAGCGGGGCTGCTGGGCGAAGGGCGCCACCAGGCTCACGGCGTGGTCACAAGGGATCTTGAAGAGATTGAGGCGATTGAAGGCCGGCGTGAAGCCGCCCTCGACCTGGCCATCGGCGCCATGGAAGAGCAGCAGGCCGCCCCAGTCCCGGCGCCAGTTCATGGTGACGTTCAGCACGTAGGCCAGCACCCGCCCCTTGCCCGCGACATCGTCGTTGTGCATCGTCAGGAAGTGGCCGGGCCGGTAGCGGGTGACCTGGGCATCGCAGAACTCGATGCTGTCGTCCTCCGCCAGGTAGCGGCAGTGCTCCAGGAAGGGCTGCGAATTGAGCCCCCGGTGCAAGGCCAGCAAGGGGCCCGATGTCAACTGGCCGCCTTCCACCTCGTCGGACAGCCGGTAGGTGTCGAAGCAGTACTGGAAGCCGCTCGCGGCGCCCGCGTGGATCAGCGCAGTGAACTTGGCTTCCTGCTCGGGCTGCAGCGAGGCCAGCTCTTCAAGCGAGAGATCCAGGCTCTTGGCGCCGCTGTTGACCGACAGCCGGAACGGCGCCTGCGTCACCGCCTGCAGCAGGTCGGCGGCATCCTGAGCGCCCAGGGCGGGGCTGATCTGTGTCCTGCCAACCGCGCGCAGCCCTTGCCGATGCGCGGCCAGATCGATGGCGGGATCGGACAGCAGCGCCAGGGCTCCGTCGTCGTCGGTCATTTCAAACATTCCTGGAGTTCAAAAAAAACGGCCGCATCGCTGCGGCCGTTTCTGATCTGCGAAAGATCTTAGTTGAAGCTCAGGCTTGCCTGCACGAAGTAGCGGCGGCCCACCACGTCATACGTCGACGGGTCGGTGCCGGACTGCACGTTCGGCGAGTAGGTGCGCGGCTTCTGGTCGAGCACGTTGTTGACACCCGCACGCAGGGTCAGGCTCTTCGTGAAGTCGAAGCTGCCACCCAGGTCCCAGTAGGTCGTCGAGGGCACGCCGGTCAGCGCCTCGCCCGGGAAGAGCTTGGCCATGCGGTTGGTCATCGCGCTGAGGTAGCGCATGCGCACATCGATGCCGACGCTGTTCCACTTGTAGTTCGCGGTCACGGTGACCTTGTCGCTCGGGAAAGTCTGACCCAGGCCAGCGCCGAAGTAGGCGATGGTGCCTGCGTAGTCCACCTCGGGCAGCAAGGATGTGGTCTTGGACTTGAAGTTGAGCAGGTGGGTCCAGAACCCATCGACGTTCAGTCGGCCCGGGCCGACCTTGCCGGTCCAGCCCACCGAGATGTCGATGCCCGAGGTCTTGACGGAACCCTCGTTGCTGCCGGAGAAGTTGCCATCCGGATCGACAGGGTCATAGGCGCCCTGGATGGAGCTGCCCGAGCGCGCGATCGTCGCGCAGCTCGACTGGGTGACCGAGTACGTCGGGTTGCGGCCGTTGTAGTTGTAGCAGTCGGCGATGAACTCGTTGACGTCGGGCGCCGTGATGGCGTCCTTCACCCGGATGTTGTAGTAGTCCACCGTGCCGCGGAAGCCACCGAACATGCTGTCGGCACGCGGTGCCCACACCAGGCCCAAGGTCACGGAGTTGGAGGACTCCGGCTTCAGGTTGATGTTGCCCGTCGTGTTGGTTTCGGCCTGGGCGCCAGGCGATGCCACGAAGCTGGTGTTGGAGACACCGGTTGCCGTGCAAAGCGCGCTCAGCTTGGCGGCGTCGGCGCCGGTCGTGCGGCCCACGCTGTTGACCGAGCAGGGGTCGAAGAAGCTCGGGAAACCGCCACCACCGTCAAACAGCTCGCCGAAGTTGGGCGCGCGCACCGAATGCTGCGCCGAGGCGCGGGCACGCAGTTCCGTCGTCGGCTTCCAGTCCAGGTTGGCGGCGAAGGCGTTGGAGCGCTTCTTGGGCGTTTGCAGGCCCTTGATGACGTCGACCGCCTCGCTGCTGGAATTGCGATAGGCCAGCGACAGGTTGGCCGACTTGATCATCGGCATGTTGGCGGCCAGCGGGATCGACAGCTCGGCGAAGAAGTCGTCGAAGCTGTTGCGAGCCTTGGCGGCGGACTGCGAGTTGAAGCCGTAGATCGGGCCTGCCGTCGAACCGGGGTTCAGCTCATAGGCAAAGCGGCGGGTCTCGGCGCCGAGCACCAGGCCCATCGGGCCGGCGGGCAGCTCGGCCAGATCGCCGTTCACGAAGAACTGGCCGATGGTCTGCTTGAACTGCTGAGCCAGCGAGGTGGGCAGCTGCAGGAAGGCCACGCATTCCGGCGACAGCGCTTGACGGCCGAAGGGGTTCACGCCGCCCGCGCACAGGCTCTTGCCGCCGTCCGTCGCACCGAAGGCATCGGCCAGCTTCTGGGCATTGATGTTGCCCATCTGCGATTGATCGATCTTGGTAATGCCGTGCGAGATGGAGCCTTCCCAGTTCCAGCCGGTGCTCAGGATTTCGCCCTTGGCGCCGGCCAGGTATTGGGTGACGTCGTTGGTGTAGGTGTTGGTGCGCAGGCCAGCTGCCACCGTGCGCCAGCCCATCGTGAACGGCTCGGTAGCGCCCGCGCCCACCAGGTTGGGGTCGTCACCGGTGCGGCTGTCCAGCAGCTTCCTGAGGTCGGCCGGGATGAAGACGTTGTCGGGGGCGACCAGCAGCGTATTGCCGCTCTTGCCAGGCACGATGTACTTGCTGGTGATCTGCGTAGACGCCGTCGTCTGGCCCGGAGCGCGCCAGGCGCCGCCGGAAACCGGCGTTGGAGCCAGTGCCGTCGTCGAGTTGTAGTTCGAGTTGGAGATCTTGCCGAACACCTCGATGCCGTTGCTCAGCAGGTAATTGGCTTTGGCTGTGACCGAGCGGCGCTGCAGCGGCAGCACCAGGATATTGGCCGGATCGAAGTTGTAGCTGTAGAAGTCCGGGAAGAAGCGCGTATTCACGCCGGCGCTGGGGTCGATCGGATACTTGAAATTCACCACATCCAGCGGCGAATTGAACAGGCCCGGGAAAAACAGCGTGCCGTCGCTATTGAACGAGTGGGCATTGCCGCGCGTAATCTGCGGGCCGGTATAACCGTAACCGGCATAAAGGGCGTCAACCGCCGCTTGCGAAGGCAGATTGGCCGAATTCGGCGCGAAACGACCCTCGGGCCACGACGTCGTCGTGCTGGTGGCCAGGGCGGCGAATTCACGCTGGCGCTTGTAGATCGCCTGGCGATCCATGTATTCCAGGCCGATGACGGCATTGCCGCGGTTGTCGGCGAAGTTGCCACCAAACAGCGCCTGGATATTGCGTTCTTTCGCGTCGCCACCCTTGGTGGTGTTGGACGTGCCGTAACGCAGGTCGATGCCCTTGAAGTTCCTCTTGAGCTTGATGTTCACGACACCGGCCACGGCGTCGGCACCGTACACGGCGGCGGCG
Source organism: Roseateles sp. P5_E8 (assembly GCF_054177665.1). Taxonomy (NCBI): domain Bacteria; kingdom Pseudomonadati; phylum Pseudomonadota; class Betaproteobacteria; order Burkholderiales; family Sphaerotilaceae; genus Roseateles; species Roseateles sp. P5_E8. The sequence continues at coordinate 181,872 of NZ_JBGCUM010000005.1, forward strand.
CCACCGGAGATGATTTCAATGCTTTCCACCATCGCCATCGGGATGGTGTTGATGTCAACCGTCTGGTTGGACGCGGACACCATCGGGCGGCGGCCGTCGATCAGCACCAGGTTGCGGTTACTGCCCAGGCCGCGCAGGTCGATATTCGCCTGGCCACCGTTGCCGGGGTTGTTTGAACTCGTCGTGCCGGCGGGATTCACCTGCGGCAGCGTATTCAAAAAGGTTTCCAGCGTGACGTCCTGATTGGCCTGCAATTCTGCGGCAGTAATCGTCACGGTCGGGCTGGCGGCTTCCAGGTCAAGCTTCTTGAGCCGGCTGCCGGTAATTTCAACGCGCTCAAGTGCTTGCTGAGCGAACGTCGGGATTGCGAAAGTTGCAAGGCACGCTAGTGACGCAGCGCTTACAAGATTACGTTTGAACATATGGGGCTCCAGGATGGGCGAGTATTTAATGCAATACCGATACTCGCCACATACAGGATCACCGACAGTGGCGAGGCGTTGGCAGTGTGAGGGAAGTCACACCCTCGTCGCCTCGGGTTACCACTAGCGGCCACGTCTGCTGGAGCGGGATTCAGAAGAGAGGACGCCAACTTACGTCTGGCGACTCCCCTAGGCTCAGTGCTCGTTTTTTGCCCGTCTGTTGTGCTTGCGCGACGAAGGATGGCTTCTCCGTGCCGCAAGTCACCGTGGCTGGCACGTCCATTGCCAGGCTCCGGCAGCGCCGAACCGCCGAAGTGTGCGAGCTGAGCAGAGTTTTCTGATTTGTTTCCGGATGGTTTCCAATATTCGCCATCCAGTAACCTTCTTGGGTTGTTTGTCAGTTTGGCTGCTTGCTGCGCAGGCGCCAGGCATGCAGCAGCGGCTCGGTATATCCGCTGGGCTGCGCCTCGCCCTTGAACACCAGGTCCAGCGCCGCCTGCATGGCCGCGCCCTCGGGGTGGGTGGCCAGCGGCAGGTAAACCGGGTCGCCGGCGTTCTGGCCGTCCACCACCTTGGCCATGCGCGTGAAGGTCTCGCGCACCTGTTCGGCGCTCACCACGCCGTGGCGCAGCCAATTGGCGATGTGCTGGCTGGAGATGCGCAGCGTGGCGCGGTCTTCCATCAGGCCGATGCCGTTGATGTCGGGCACCTTGGAGCAGCCCACGCCCTGGTCCACCCAGCGTACGACATAGCCGAGGATGCCCTGGACGTTGTTGTCCAGCTCCTGCTGGCGCTGCTCGGGCGTCCAGTTGGCCTGCGGCGCGACGGGGATGGTCAGCAGCGCGTTCAGGATGGCTTCGCGCTCGGCGGCAAGGTCGACCTTCTCCAGCTCCTGCTGCACGGCAGCAACGTTGACCTGGTGGTAGTGCAGCGCATGCAGCGTCGCTGCGGTCGGCGAGGGCACCCAGGCAGTGTTGGCGCCGGCCTTGGGGTGGGCGATCTTCTGTTCCAGCATCGCGGCCATCAGGTCGGGCATGGCCCACATGCCCTTGCCGATCTGGGCCCGGCCACGCAAGCCGCAGGCCAGGCCCGTCAACACGTTGCTGCGCTCGTAGGCGGTGATCCAGCTGGACGTCTTCATGTCGCCCTTGCGCAGCATCGGCCCGGCGCGCATGGCCGTGTGCATCTCGTCGCCGGTGCGGTCCAGGAAACCGGTATTGATGAAGGCCACGCGGCTGGCGGCGGCGGCGATGCAGGCCTTCAGGTTGACCGAGGTGCGACGCTCCTCGTCCATGATGCCCAGCTTGACGGTGCTGTCCGGCAAGCCCAGCAGCTGCTCGACGCGCGTGAACAGCTCGGCGGCGAAGGCGACCTCGGCCGGGCCGTGCATCTTGGGCTTGACGATGTAGACGCTGCCTGTGCGGCTGTTCCCCCGGCGGTTCAGGTCATGCATCGCGATGGTCGTCGTGATGGCCGCGTCCATGATGCCTTCCGGGATCTCGCTGCCGTCGTCCAGCAGGATGGCCGGGTTGGTCATCAGGTGGCCAACATTGCGCACGAACATCAGCGAGCGGCCATGCAGCGTGACCGTGCCCTTGCCGCCCGGCGCCGTGTAGACGCGGTCGGCGTTCAGGCGGCGCGTGAAGCTCTTGCCGCCCTTGGCGACTTCCTCGGTGAGCGTGCCCTGCTGGATGCCCAGCCAGTTGCGGTAGGCCAGCAGCTTGTCCTCGGCGTCGACGGCGGCAACGGAGTCTTCCAGGTCGAGGATGGTGGACAGGGCCGACTCCAGCACGACGTCGCTGATGCCGGCGGGGTCGCTGCGGCCAATGAGCGTCTCGCGGTCGATGCGCACGTCCAGATGCAGGCCGTGGTGCACCAGCAGCACGCTGCTCGGCGACTCGGGCGCGCCCTGATAACCGGCAAAAGTGGCCGCGTCGGCCAGGCCGGTCACGTCGCCTGACGCCAGCGTGACGGACAGCTGATCGCCCTCGATGCGGTACGCCACCGCCTGCCCATGCGAGCCCTCGGCCAGCGGCGCCGCCTGGTCCAGCACCTGGCGGGCGAAGGCGATGACCTTGGCGCCGCGCACGGGGTTGTAGCCACCGCCGCGCGTGGCGCCATCGGCTTCGGAGATCGCATCCGTGCCGTAGAGCGCGTCATACAGCGAGCCCCAGCGTGCATTCGCCGCGTTGAGTGCGTAGCGCGCGTTCAGGATGGGCACGACGAGCTGCGGGCCGGCCTGCAAGGCCAGCTCCGCGTCGACATTGGCGGTGGTGGCCTGCACCTGGGCGGGCGGCTCGACGAGGTAGCCGATGCGGCTCAGGAAGCTGCGGTAGGCCGGCATGTCGGTGATGGGGCCGGGGTGGGCCTCGTGCCAGGCGTCCAGCTCGGCCTGCAGGCGGTCGCGTTCGGCCAGCAGCGCGCGGTTCATTGGCGCCAGCTCATGCGCCAGCCGGCTGAAGCCGGCCCAGAAGACGTCGGCGGAGATGCCGGTGCCGGGCAGCACTTCGGTGTCGATGAAGCGGGCCAGGTCGGTGTCGACCTGCAGGCGATGGCGGGTGGTGCGGCTGGCGGTGGACATGGGCGAACTCCTGGCAGAAGAGCAAAACACGGATGCCGAAATCTAGCGCTCCGCCGTGTCGGGATTCACTGTGCGGCGCGCCATTCATCTGTGACTTGGATGCATAGATCGTGCCCGGAACAGCCAGCTTTGCATCGGCAACCCAGCACAATCAAGGCATGGACAAGCTCAAGCAGATCGAGTCCTTCGTGCTCGTCACGGCCAAGGGCAGCCTGACGGCGGCGGCGCAGGCCGAAGGTGTGGCGCCCGCAGTCATGGGCAGGCGGCTGGACGCGCTGGAGGCGCGCCTGGGCGTCAAGCTGATGCTGCGCACGACGCGGCGGCTCACATTGACAGCCGAGGGCCAGTCCTTTTTGGAGGACTGCCAGCGCCTCGTCGCCGCGCTGGCCGACGCCGAGGCGGCCGTCAGCGCCGGCGGGCTCAAGGCCAGCGGCCATTTGCGCGTGACCGCCCCGGCCGGCTTCGGCCGCCGCCACGTCGCGCCGCTGGTGCCCGGCTTCCTGGCGGAACACGCCGAGCTGAGCCTGTCGCTCAACCTCAGCGACCGCGTCGTCGATATCGTCCATGAGGGCTTCGACTGCGCCGTGCGCGTGGGCGACCTGCCGGATTCCAGCCTCGTCAGCACGCGCCTGGCCGACAACCGCCGCCTGTGTGTCGGCGCGCCCGSCTACCTCAAGCGCGCCGGCACGCCCAAGCACCCCGACGACCTCGCCCGCCATGCCTGCCTGACGCTCAGCTCCGAAGCCAGCCAGACGCGCGGCTGGGCCTTCCAGATCGACGGCGCCGTGCAGCACCTGCGCCTGAGCGCGCGGCTGGACTGCAGCGACGGCCAGGTGCTGCACGACTGGTGCGTGGCGGGCCTGGGCCTCGCCTGGCGCAGCACCTGGGAGGTCGAGGCCGACATCGCAGCCGGGCGGCTGGTCAGCGTGCTGGACGACTATGCCGCGCCGCCCAACGGCATCTACGCGGTGTTCCCGCAGTCACGGCATCTGCCGTTGCGGGTGAGGCTGTGGGTGGAGCATTTGCGTGCTCACTACGGCCGTGCGGATTACTGGCGTAGTGACTCTGCGACGGCTGGATAAGGCCGGGACGCGGGGGCACGCAATTGCTCCATGTCCCCCGGGCCGCAAGCGGCCCTCCTCCTTTACTTGCGCAATTGCGCGCCCCCGCATCCCGGCTTTCCACCAGCGGTTTTCGCGGCGACAAGCCAATGCAACGACAGCAGGAGGGCGGGTAGGCCTGATGCGCAGGTAAAGGAGGAGGGCTGCGCAGCAGACCGGGGGACACGGAGCATCAGGTCTACCCGTCCTCCTGCGCCCGTCGAGTCGCAGTCAGTCCCCGAACTGCACCTTGGCGCGCTGCTTCACCCAAGCTTCAAACTTGCCCGCGTAGGCCTCTTCAACCCGGTTGCGCTTGACCTTGAAGGTCGGCGTGATGAAGCCGTTGTCCACGGTCCATGGCGTCTTGATGAGCACCAGCGAGTCGAGCTGTTCGTGCGGGTCCAGCCGGGCGTTGACGTCTTCCAGGTGCTTGGCCAGCTCGGCTTGAAGGCCAACCGCATCGCTGGCGGCGCGCGCCAGGCCTTGTGGCGACAGCATGGCGATGCCCAGCGGCTGGTTCAGGTTGGCGCCGGCCACGCAGCAGGCCTCGATGGCGGGGTTCATGCCCAGCTTGTCTTCGATGGGTGCAGGGGCGACGTACTTGCCCTTGCTGGTCTTGAACAAGTCCTTCACGCGGCCGGTGATGCGCACGCAGCCGTCGGCATCCTGGGACACCTTGTCGCCGGTGTGCAGCCAGCCATCGGCGGTCAGCGCATCGGCGGTCAGGCCGGGCTCCTTGTAGTAGCCGATCATCAGCGCCGGGCTGCGCATCTGCAGCTCGCCGGTCGCCGCGTCGATGCGCGTCTGCACGCCGGCATAGGCCGGGCCCACGGTGCCGCGCTGGTTCTTGCCGGGCAGCGTCATGTGCGAGAGCGCGAGGTTCTCGGTCATGCCGTAGCCCTCGTTGATGTGCAGGCCCAGCGTGCCGTACCACTCCAGCAGCGCGACGGGCATGGGCGCGGCGCCGCCGACGGCGATGCGGCATTGGTCCAGGCCCAGCGCCTTCATCACCTTCTTGCGCACCAGCCCGCCGATGATGGGCAGGCGCAGCAGCTTGTTCATCTTCTGCGCCGGCATCTTGGCCTGCACGCCCTGCTGGAACTTGACCCACAGGCGCGGCACGCTGAAGAAGATGGTCGGCCGCGAGCGCTGCAGGTCGGCGGCAAAGGTCTCCAGCGACTCGGCGAAGAACACCTTGAGCCCGACCTTCAGCCATGCATGCTCGATGAGCACGCGCTCGGCCACATGGGCCAGCGGCAGATAGGACAGCATGCGGTCGCTGGCACTCATCGGGAAGCGCAGCAAGCCCTCGTTGATGGCCCAGGTGAAGGCGCCGAAGTTGTGCATCACGCCCTTGGGGTTGCCCGTCGTGCCCGAGGTGTAGATCAGCGTGCACAGCTCGCTTGCCGCCCGCACCACCTCGCCCTTGAGCGGCTCGGTGCGGGCGCAGATCGCGTCCCAGCTCTCGTAGTTCTGTTTCACGTCGTCGGGCGACAGCGCGTAGCTGGCGCCGGGCAGGCTGGGCATGACGCCGGGCTTCATGCCCTCCCAGCCGTCCAGCTTGCCGATGAAGATGTAGCGCGCCTCGCTGTGCGTGAGGATCTGCGTGATGGTGTCGGCGGCCAGCGTGGGGTACAGCGGCACGGAGACATAACCGGCCATCCAGATGGCGAGGTCGCTCATCAGCCACCAGGCGCAGTTCTTGGACAGGATGGCCACCTTGGCATCGGCCGGCCAACCCTCGGCGGCGCCCTTGGCCTTCAGGAAGGCGGCCATGCGGCGCACCTGGTCGCCCACCTGGGCCCAGGTGAAGTCCTTGACCTCCGCGCCTCCCATGGGCTGGGTCAGCGTCACGGCGCTGCCGGCGGTCCGTTCCCAGTGATAGAGGCGGGGCAGCGCGAGTTGGTCGGCGGCGATGGTGGCCATGGTGTCTCCTAGGGCTTCTTTTCGGACCCGCGAAGTTACCGCGCGGGAACGGATGGCCCCTACGGGTAAACGCTTTTTGGCGTGACGCGCTCCCCACATTCCGTAGAGCGGTGGCTCTAGAAAAGCCTCCTAAAACCGCCAGTCGCAATCCATGGCCAGGCCCGCCGGCAGCCGAGCCGCCACGCCGGCCAGCGGGTGCGGCGCGGCCGTCAGGTCGGCAAGGCGGGCAGGCCTTGCGCGTTCGGCGCGGGCCAGCGCCTCCGCCCAGGGCTGGCCCGCCGCGCGCAGGGCGCAGGCCAGTTGCAGCCGCGCGGCCCACTCGGGCAGGCCCAGCGGCTCGGGCAGGCTGTCGAAGTAGGCGACGCGCTCGCGCGTGGCGGCCAGCCAGGCCTCGGGCGTGCCGGCCAGGCGGGCGTTGAAGAGGGCGATGCGCGACATCAGGTTGCGCGCCTGGCCGAGCGCGGGGCGCAGCGCGTCCAGGCGGGTCGCCATGTCGTGCGCCAGCGCCTGGCCCGCGGTGCCGGCGCCGGGCGCGAGCGCGACG